>JAVBPT010000069.1:0-18553 GCA_031549455.1 Eubacteriales bacterium | reverse complement strand
GTTTACTTTATTTTCATTAGGCCTAGCAATAAAGGGGTAACAAAACTTTCTGCCGCACTAAATAGGACACATAATAAAATTGCCCCAATCATCATGATGATAAACTCTGCTGTCAGTTTAAATGTCTCCCCCTTTGGTTTCTTGCTAAAAAGTTCCTTCTTTGATATGGTATATTTAATGGTAAGGCAAGCGGTTAAAAATAGCAGCAATGTCTGTAGGATCGTACTGAGAAAGTAACTTGTAAACATTAATTTGACCCCATAATTCCCATAAGAGGAAATTAAAAATAGACTTGTAAAGCCGTAGGAAAAACCTCTAAAAAAAACAACAAACAGGATAATCGGAATGCATTTATAACTCATTGCTAAAATAACAACCACCAATAGGTATTTTAAATTTGAGAACAAAATATTTGTAAAAAAATTCAAATTACTCTGTATCTTATTTTGCATATTTAGCGTCAAAAATGTATTAATATCCGACAACAACAAGCCTTTCTGCTCTTCTGGCAGATTATTTACATACATTGAACCAATAAAAATTCCGATTAGCAAAACCGCAAATAGTAAAAAGTATATTTTCTTATCTGACACTAGTTTTTCTTTATTTTTCACTCTTGTATTTTTCATCCCAACTCCTACATTTTATAAATAAAAAAGAACATATCTTTGTACAATATATTCTTTTCCTATTTATATTATTCTACTAAATTCACAAGCTTGCCAAAAATCTTGGCCTCTGCTTTTATACTGCTTTCATTTCCCACAACGCACAACATATTTTGTTCTGAAATTTTTCTTGCCATTTCCTGATAATTCTTGATGTCTTCTAACTTGGCCAAAATTACCTCATCCCTATTTTTCTGAACCTCCTCGTTTGTAACATGATTCAAATATCTTACAAGGGCTATTTTGGCTCTTTGGTACGAAGAAAGCGGTTTATCCAAAGTACCGATCGTACCAATAACATATTTATAAAAGTCCTCTTCAATATCCAGTCCGCTTAAATACTGGTCAATATTATCGTAAACCGCAAATGTATTCTTTAAATTTGGATCCCTATAAGATGCTACAATAAAATCTCCGGTGGTCGAAATATGCATCCGACAACCATATGCTCCACCCTTTACTCTCACACTATTCCATAGATAATCCAGGTTTAAAAGTTGCTTCAACACCAACATGTTTCCATTATAGTCATAACCAAAATCTTTAAATCTAAATCCCTTTGAAACATACTGTACATCAGATGGGGTCATAAAGCCCTCATTTTGTTTTGAAAGATCAAAATGATAAGAATGTTCTTCGTCGTTTTGATCACTTATCCGTCCCAGTGTATTCTCCACACTTTTTACCAGATCTTCTATTGTTTCCTCCTCAGAAACCAAGAGAATATATAAATTTTGCTTTTTAAAAACCTTTTTCTTTATTTCCATAAATTTTTGGATAAGTTGCTCTATCTTTTGATCAAAGTTTTTATAAATATCAGAAATAAATTTATAAAACTCAATTCCGGTTAGTTCTTCATGATACCTTGCACTTTGCGAGTAGTAAGATTGAATCCTCTTACTACTAATGGTATGTCCATCACTGATAAATGCATTTTCAAGCATATTTTTAAGCTTCCCAATTACCTCTTTTATTTTATCTTTTTCTGTAAACTTGGTCTGATTGATTACTTCAAGAACCAGCTCAAGCATTTTATCCTTGTTCTCATATAATCCACTTACTCTGGCAATCAGTCTTGGTGTATATACGCTATCATCCTTGTGATCCACATTAACATCTGTTAAAAAGTTCATTTCGCCAGCATACATATTCATCTGTTTGGCTAAATTTTCATACGAGTTTGCCTCCGTACTAAGCTCTGTAAGCAGATTGGCAAATAGGTTGATATACGGAATATCCGATTGTTCAATCACAAGGGTTCTAAAAATGTAATCTATATAGACCACCTTATTGGTATTTGCTTTGTATACATGTATTTCTATTCCCTCTTTTTCCTGCCTACTTAGCTCATAAAATTCCGCTTTTTTCTCAAGATCATTAATATTAAGCGTTGGAATCTTATCCAACATTTCCCTAGAGTCCTTTGCATCCTGGGCTTTTATTAAATCTTTGGTCTCCTCAATTATGTGAGAAATTTCCCCTTCTGCCATATGTTTTTTTGTTTCCCGAAGCTTTTCCCTTAGTTTTATATTTTCCTCTTCTGCAAGACCCCGTTTTGGTAAAAGCAAAAAGAACGATCGATGATTATTTTCAATTAAATACTTTTGAATAATATTCTCAAAATATCGGTCTTTATATTTTCCCTTTATGAGATCAATATATTCCTCATAATGCAGAGTTTTTAGTGGATCATCATCATATAACCACGTTTGAAAAATAGAATAATTATAGATTAACCCTTTGGGATCCCTCTCAGGTTCTGCTCGGTGATTGAATCGAATCCGATTAATCGTTGCCTCCATCAGCTCTATATCAATTCCCTTTTTTACCTCCGCCTCCAACACCTTAAAAACTGTATCCTTTATCTCCTCTTTTCTAAATTCGTTTGTACCGATCACATTGATATTAAGTGTGGGCTGCAATACATCCTCCTGGAATGATGCATCCACATCTGTGCACAGTTTCTTATCCAATAAAGCCTTGGTGATTGGAGATGCTGGCGTTTCCAATAAATAGTACTCAAGTATCTTCATGGCAATTGTTAGCTCCACATTTCGCGAATTGGCCACTGCAAAGTTCAGACTCATATATGTCTTGTCTTCTTCTGTTTCATTGGCCCCAATAGGATAGTAGTCTTCTATAAATCGTTCCTCTCTAAATGGCTCCTCAAACTTCACTTCCGAGTCTATCTTCTTATAATCAAAATTGGAGAGGTATTCCCCATTGATCATCCTCAATGCTTCTTCAATATCTAAATCCCCATACAGATAGATGAAACTGTTGGATGGGTGATAGTAGGTACTATGAAAATTCAAGAAAGCTTCATAAGTCAAATTTGGAATCTCCTTTGGAAGTCCACCATACTCGTATTGATACGTGGTACTTGGAAAAAGACTATTCATGCTTTTAGTATAAAGCATACTCTCAGGGTTTGAATAATATCCCTTCATTTCATTGTATACAACACCTTTATAATCCAGCTCATCTGCAGGATCCTCTAGCTCAAAATGCCAGCCTTCTTGCATAAATATGTTCTTGTTTTTGTAAATATTGGGATAAAAGACCGCATCTAAATAGACGTTCATAAGATTGAAAAAATCTTTTTCATTTGTGCTTGCCACAGGATACATTGTTCGGTCTGGCATCGTCATTGCATTTAAAAAAGTATACAAAGAGCTTTTTAAAAGTTCGACAAAAGGTTCTTTAACCGGATATTTCCTAGATCCGCACAAAACAGAATGTTCCAAAATATGTGGCACTCCTGTATTATTATCCACTGGCGTTCTGAAAGTAATCGAAAACACCTTGTTTTTGTCCTCATTTTTTAAGTAAACCAACCTTGCTTTTGTATTTTCATGTTCAAAAATATAAGCAATTGTTTTTAATTCTTTCACTTCTTCTTCTTTTACACATCTAAATCCATTACATACTCTATTTAGTCCTATCATTCATTCTCCTATCCATTATACTGTTAAGTGTAATATATCCCACATTGTGTTGTTAATCTCTTTTTTCATTGATATTGCTTCACCGAGGTCAATATCAATGTATTTTCCATCTTTAAAGCAAAGCGCCCTATTAAATCGCTCTTCCATTGCAATTTCTATTGCAATTCCGCCCATCATTGAGGCTTGTACACGATCATATGCGGTCGGATGACCTCCCCTTTGAATATGTCCTAAGATGGTTGTCCTGGTCTCAATTCCCGACTTTTCTTCAATCTGTCTTGCTAATTCAATATTATCTCCCATTCCTTCTGAGATAACCATAATAGTATGCGTCTTTCCAATCATTTTATTATTCAAAACTCTTTGTGCCAATAAATCCGAATTATATTCCTCACCCTTTTCTGGAATAATGACAATATCTGCCCCACCTGCCATACCACACCATAAAGCCAAAAAACCGGAACGTCTTCCCATTACCTCTATAATACTACATCTTTCATGTGAGGAAGAAGTGTCCCGTAGTTTTCCAACCGCATCTGTAATAGTTGTAAGTGCCGTATCAAATCCAATTGTGTAATCACTAGAGGCTACATCTAGGTCAATCGTCGCCGGAATACATAATACTTTTATTCCATAGTTTGAAAGGTCATAAGCGCCACGATAGGTACCATCCCCACCAATGGAAATAAGGCAATCGATTTCATGGCCTCTGCACATAGCAGCAGCTTTCATTAGTCCTTCCTGAGTTGTAAACTCCTTGCTTCTTGCCGTATGTAAAATCGTGCCCCCTTCATGAATAATTTCTGCCACAAATTTTCTGTTTTCTACATCCACAATGTCTCCATTAAGAAGCCCTTGATAACCCCTTCTTATTGCTTTTATTTTTAACCCTTTAACAAGTGCACTTCTTACAATTGCTCTGATACAGGCATTCATACCTGGAGCATCTCCGCCGCTCGTAAGCAATCCAATCGTTCTTATTCCCATTTTGACCTCCACAAACTATAATATTCTAAATAATTAATAGAAAAAACTTCCTCCAATGAACTCTCTAATCAGTGAATTCTTTGGAACCTGATATGTATCAATTCCCAAAATATAACTCATAAATTTAATCAATCTTTTGGCCTCCGCAAAATATACCGAGTGCTCATCCACGCCATAAAGAAGTGGCTCCACAAAATGTTTCAAAATAGGAAGCTCATATACAAGTGCTGTGTTAAATACAACATCTGCTTCTTCTTGATATGGGAAGATGTTCTTCTCTTCACCGCGGCGCACACTTTCCCAAACAGCCAGTGTTCTTTCTGCACTATAAGACCTAAATTGATTGTCTCTCACAATTCTTCTAAGGAGCCTGTTGTCTGAAGTGGAAATTCGATTGTGTTCGTCTAAGTTTAGAGGTGTGAGCGCGCTCACATAAATTTTATACTTTTTATCACGCGCAATCTTCTTGGAAAGCTTCTCATTCAGTCCATGAATTCCCTCAATAATAATAATCGAATTGAATGCTAATTGGGTTGGTTTCTTCTCAAATATTCTCTTTCCAATATTAAAATCAAAAGTCGGAAGCGTTACCTCCTTGCCGGCCATTAAGTCCTTCATGTTTTGATTAAACAACTCAATGTCCAGTGCTTCTAATGCCTCAAAATCTAGATTTCCAAACTCATCTCTTGGATAGCTTGGGTGGTCCTTTTCGAGATAGTAATTGTCCAACGATATAATAAATGGTTGCTTACAATTTGCTCTGAGTTGTATGGCCAATCGATTTGCAAATGTTGTCTTACCCGATGAAGAAGGTCCTGCTATGAGTACCATGCCTATTTTGCCTGTGCTCACAATATCATCAGCAATGATTCCAATCTTTTTTTCTTGTAAAGCCTCCGCCACATAGATGATCTCATTTGCCTTCCCTTTTGAGATCAACTCATTTAAATCGCCTACTGTACTAATGCCTAATACATCTGCCCATTCTTTGGATTCGTTAAAAGTATCGAATAGTTTTTCCTGGTTCACATCGTCTGGCAAAGTATGTGGCATATAGGATGTTGGAAATTTTAGGATAAATCCTTTTTCTGCCTTAGTGAGGCTAAATTTTGTTAAAAAACCCGTACTTGGAACCATAAAGCCAAAAAAGTAATCATAAACCCATCCCAATTTATATACATTTACAGTCGAGGTCGTTTTATACCTAAATAGCTTTACTTTCTTCGTGAGTCCACTCATTTGAAATATTTTCATGGCGTCTTCTTTTTTCATTGTGATTTTTTCAATTAGTTCATTTTTTTCAACAATTTGTCTCATTTTCTTCTCGATCTTCTCAAGCTCGCTTTTGGTTATCTTTAGATTCTCCACCTCGCAGTAAATTCCCTTATTAACCGCATGCTTGATGTAGAGCTTACATTCTCCATATAAATCTCTAAGCGCTCTGAAAAGAAGTATTTTAAGTCCCCTCACATAATAACGGTTTCCTGATGGATCTGAAATATCAAAAAACTCAACCGTACAGTCTTCTGTTAGAATTTCAAAAAGTTCGCACATCCTCTTATTCACTTTAAGACCCACAAAAGGAAGCTCGTTCGGGTTTTCAATTTCTTTACTAATTTCCAAAAAGCTGGTTCCTTTTTTATACTTCTTTTTTGAACCATCTAAAAACGTAACCGTTGCCATTAAATCCATATCAAACTCCTCACTTTAAACAAAATTTTTGAAAATAGGACCATTTCTTTGAGCTTTTACAATTTCCGCATCTAACTTTTGAGCTGTTTTTTTCAAAAAGTCATATAACAAATCTATGAAAATGATTTCTGTATTATAATGCCCCGCATCGATTAACATCATACCATTCTCTATACCATCTAACGCCGCGTGATAAGTGATATCTCCTGTAATATAGGCATCCACATCCGTCTTTAATATGTCTTCTAAAAAACTTTTTCCACTTCCGGTACAAAGAGCAATCTTTTTGATCTTTTCTTTTTTATTTACGACTGTTATACTTTTCAGATTTAGTTTCTCCATTAGGTTATATAGAAATAAGTCCGTAGACATTTCCTTTGCATAACTACATAACCTTAATGGGTACTTGCTATCTAAAGGAACCGATTTTTTGAATCCGAGTATCTTTGCCAGATAGTCATTTAGTCCTTCCTTTGCAATGTCTACATTGGTATGCATTACATAGAGCGCAATCCTGTGTTGAATCAGCCTTTCGATTTTTATACCCAATATATCGTCTTGCCCTATTTTTTTAATGGGTTCTATAAACAAAGGATGATGAGAAATGATCAAATCTACACCCTCTAAGATCGCCTCTTCTATTGTTTCAAGCGTAACGTCAAGACAGATCAAAATTTTTTTAACCTCTTGTTCGACCGTCCCTATCACCAGTCCAATATTATCCCAATCTTCTGCCAGACTTTCCGGATATTTTTGATTAAGGACGCCTATCCATTCTTTACATCGTGCCATACTACACCTTTCCAATGTAAGTCTGATATTCTTCTATCTTTTTCTGAATTTCCCTTGTCTTTTCTATATTTTTTGAGTCTAAATTCTTCCTGATTTGTTTCAATTTTTTAACCCGATTATGTAAGTACTTTTTAAAGTCTTTTATATTTTCTTGTTGTCTCCTGCTCCTCTTGCCAAACTCGATTTCAAGATCTGTATATTTTTCAGTCAAACCAGACTTTGCAATCATGATATGATAAAATTTCCGTTCTCCATCTTCTATCGTATCCTCTTCTACAATCCTAAATCTGTTCTCATTTAAGTATCGTCTTACGGCAGGAATGTTATTTTGAGGTTGCAATATAAGCAACTGATTTTTAATTCTCTTTTCTTCTCTTTTCAGAATGTCTATCATCAAAAGTCCGCCTAGGCCAGAAATGACAATCACATCGATCGTTTTTAAGCAATCCCTTATCTTGCTAAACCCATCGCTACAAAATACCTCAATTTGTTCTGTGAGCCCTTCTCTTTTTATCTTTTCAGTCAGCCTATTACAAATCCCTTCCCTTACGTCTAATGCGATTACCTTTTTGCAAATCTGATTTTGAATTAAATAAAACGGTATTAGACCGTGGTCTGTCCCTACATCACACACAGTCTTATTTCGTGGTATTTTGTCGCATATTTTCTTCAATCTCTTTGTTATCTTCATTGATAAAACTCCGCTACATTAATTAGTATACAGTTATTTTTTATAAAAACAATAACTTTCTTGAATATTTATTCCTGCAAAAATCCAGTGAAAACAAAAGAACATGAACCTCTCAGTCCATGCTCTTCGCTTTATTCATTCAACTATAAAGAATAATGTATACCCACAGGTTCGCCTTGGCTCCCCGTTTCGGTTTTTTCGGTGTCGTCATCCTCTGCATCAAACTCAGGGACCTTCTCTATTGAATCACTTGAAAGCCTTACAGCTGCCCACGGCATTAACCTTAGCGGATCATACCCCTGCTCTCTTAAAAACGGAATGCACGGGTCTGCCAACCCACTCATCTTCTCCCGTTCTGCTTCTGCAAAGCCACTCGTCAACCTGCGTGTTGCATGTCTCGTATCACAAGCATTCCTATACACAGGATCATTCGCATACCTCCACTTATGTCTTTCCGCATCTGCATAAAATCCCATCGCGCACCTCCTTTAATAATCGTGGCAAATAAACTATTTTCCTTTTTTATCTTCTTTTGAATACGATCACAGCCACTTCATCCTTCACACCATTATTTGTGCTGTCAATCATATAGTAGTAAATGATATCTGCATCTGTATTCGTTTCAAATGCTTCATTTGTTGACATATGATATGGCCTATCACTCGTTTCAGCAAGTGATGAGAATGTATAACTAGATACATCTTGACCCCCGCTAAGCGTCAGTGTGATGATGCTTGTGATGTCAGCAGTGTTTACACTTCCACCAGAGAAGTTAATGTTATCCCAACAAAGAACATGATAGGTAAGAGTTTGAATCTCATTTATAATGGTATTTACAGATGGTGTGCTATTTCCTCCTGCCTTCCATTTGATGGTCACCGTCTTTTCATTATTTGAAATGGAACGTTCAAGTATATCTTGGCCGCTTGTTGGATCCAATATTATGCTATATCCATTGTATTGCGACCCCTTTAACTTCGATTCAGCGGTAATGGTTTTGCCGTTTACATTCGCTGATGCCATCGCAACATTTCCGCCCACCTCTGTGATATAACGGGCTGTGGTATACACCACATTTTCCGAAAGATCTAAGATGATATAATTGTTTTTATTTGTTTCCCCATTTTCACTAATTCGAAGGGTACTACTTGTTTCATTGTACACTTTTGCCACCTTGATATTGGCTGATGTTGGTTTATAGATATCCGGATCAACCAGCCTGGTTCCCGTCTCGCTATAACAGATAAGCGCTCCTTCGTAAGAAGCCAGATTATTTCGGTTGATTGAGCTGTCCTCTATGGTCATGCTCCTTGTTGTCCCGCTTGATGTAATGATATCTGCTTCGTAGGTATCGCTTCCTGCATCCTGTAACACTTTGATGATACCGAAGTTACTACTTCTATTCCGTGTAACATTTCCCCTGATATATACACAATTTACACTATTGGTACTGCTGTCTACCCCCGCTATGGTTACTTGCACATCATTCATACCTGTGGTCATGTTTCTAAGCTCGCTCCAACGAATGATATCAACGGAGGTTTCATAGGATGCCCCCTTCACATTTTCTACCGCTACAATGGTGTTGCTCGCCACTCTATAAGTGGTGTCTCCCGATCTTGTCATTCGGTTGCTATCAATATCTAGATAATAATTATTTGGAAGACTAATCATATCTTCTTCTCCATCCGATCCGTATCTCCCAAAACCGTATGTATCTTCAAACTCGATAATCTCAATCTTATTATTATTCATAGTTCTAAAGCGAATCATGCTACCGAGGAGCGGATTGGTTCCAACATAAAGTTGGTTGTTTAGACCGTTTACTGTTGTGGCAAAGAATGTTTTGCCAAACGCGTATTCTGTTTCTGTAATGTCCAAATCGACATCTTTTATCTTATAACCATCAAGTTGCGTGATTTCAAGTCTTGCAGTTACCTCTCCATACCCACTTGTATAAGCTCTAGCCGCCGTCACAACCCCTAAGTCTCCATAATATAGACTATCTGTTGCAATCATTAAAACTTTTTCTCCAGACAAGTCTAAGTAGGCTGTGATATCATCTCCTATCTTAATATTTGAAAGGATGCTTGTGGCACTACTGCTTACAAGTCTATTGAGTTCATATCTCGTTTTCCCAATCGTCACGTAATTACTGCTGATTGCTTTGACGGCTCCCTTAACGTCATTGTCTCTCAGAACCAGTATATTGTAATATTTATTCTTAGAAGAATAGTAATATAGAATAGTATCATTCTTATTAATGTCTTCTACGAGCATTTGTCTACCATACTCATCTTTGATAACATATTCTTTGTTCTTCAGATCAATATCTTCATCGCTAGAACCTCGAATGTCTGACTTTGCAGTAATCTTCGTATTCGAAACTTTTGACACCACAATTGCAGAGTCATACTGATCAATGTATAGATAAGCGAGCTCGTTGCTTTTTCCAAGGATAACCCTTCCCGAGCTACCGTCCATTTTATCTGATGTATTCAGATAATAATTGAGACTCTTATATTGAACCTCTGTCCCATTCACATAGATAATGGTACTACTGCTTACATAGTAGGTTTTGGTTCTGTTGTCCACAACCAGATCAATATCCCCAGAAGAGTTGGTAAAGTCTGATACTGATGTAAAGGCAATTGTATTTTGCTTTAGGCTGTCTGATTCAAAAATACGAATGACGTCTCCATAAGAATCAGCCCAAACATCTACAATCATTCCCGCAAGTAGACCGGTTAAGTCCACAAAATCTGCTGCATATTTTCTGCCAAGCCCCTTGATATAAATTTCTCTATCTTTGTAGGAAAGGCTTTCAATAATATATTCTGTATTGGTATAACCATACCTTGTATCATTTGACTTATAAATATTGACGTCGAGTCTCTCTTCGATTAATGTCTTATCTGTCTTTTCATAGGTAATAGATCCGTTTGTACTTGCCGCTTTCGGTATCCATATATAGGATTCTAATACGCTCGAAACCAACCTTGCTGTTTCAAGCCGATTGATCGGAGCCGAGAAGTTTTTATTAATGTTGGCAATGATTCTCTCGTTCAATGCGAAACTGATATAGTTGGCTGGCCATACTCCATTCATTTCCACATACTTGTCCGCCCCAAGTGTTCTAACCAACATAGTAAGCATTTCCTGATATGTAATCTCTCTATCTGGTGCAAAACGATTGTCTCCCACTCCAATGGTGATCTTTTTTTGTTTTGCAATATTAATATATCCCGTATACCACTGACCCGTTGGAACATCGTTAAATAGGGAATAGTTTTTTTCCACCTCTGCTTGTATATCTGTTATATTATTGATTCTTGCAATAATGGTAATCGCTTGTGCTCTGGTTAAGATCCCCGTCTCATTAAAGCCCACGCCATCCCCAAACATAATTCCAAGTGCACCCAATCTGTCAATAACCACTTGGTCTTCTTTTGTCAGATAACTATAATTATCTATTGTCGACGCCCAAGTCGGATTAGCAAAAATCAACATAAATGTCAAAAAAGCCAATACTATCTTCTTCATTACGAACCTCCACTGTAAATTTCTACCAACAGTATATCACATTTTGAGTATATGTCAATATCTGAAAACCAATCTTTGTAACAAAAAAAGAGGCTTAAAATATAATGAATATGAGTGATTTTTTAAGGAGATTATTATGTCATTTTCATTTCTCGCTGCGATAGAAGCTCTACTTCTTGCCCTTTCCCTGTCTACAGACGCCTTTGTCGCCGGTTTTGCATATGGAAGCAACAAGATTAAAATACCCATCCTCTCTGTGCACATCATTAACACAATTTGCTGCTTGATACTCGGTGTATCCCTTTTAGTTGGCGCGCTCATCCGATCTTTCCTTCCCCCATCCTTCACCCTTTTCACTTGTTTTATCATCTTATTTATACTGGGAATCACCAAGCTTTTGGATAGCATCACCAAATCACTTATCCGCAAATATACCCATATCCATAAAGAGGTCCGGTTTTCTATGTTTAATTTTAAATTTATATTAAAACTATATGCCAACCCCGAAGAAGCGGACATCGATGCTTCAAGAACCATCTCATCTCTTGAAGCCACCTCGCTCGCCATTGCCCTTTCCCTAGACGGCCTCGCGGTTGGTTTTGGGGCTGCCCTTGGAAATGTCAATGTCCTTCTTGTTATCTTGTTTTCCCTGCTTTCGAATGCCATAGCCATTGTCCTGGGATGTTTCTTCGGTAATCAGGTAGCCAACAAAATATCCTTTGATCTATCTTGGATTAGTGGACTTTTTCTAATCATTTTGGCCTTCTTTAAACTATTATAAGCTCTTTGCTTAACAGCCAGGTCACAACCGTGGAATAGGTTGCATTACTCTCAAATGGTTCTCCTGTCACCTGCAGTAAAATTCCCCTGTCCGCTTTCCACGAAACCTCTGTGTTTTTAGGGGAACCACCATTCCCTTCCCCAACATACACAAGGGTCGGCATAGGGCTAAGAGAATAAATTGTTTTTTCTTGATCTACATAACAGATAGCATCTAAAAGGCTATGAAGCCCATCTTCTGTTGTAAGCGGTTTATCAACAGTTGCATAAAGATACCATTTCTCGTTTCGCGCACGTCCATCATATACAGATAAAAACCAGTCCGGAAGAACTCTTCCCAGAATAAGTGGGTCGATTGAGACCGCCTTCGTTGTAAATGCAACCTCTTCTGGTGCAGATGCAAGATAAATTTCGCCTGCCTCCACGCTTAACACAATTTTTGTTGTATAAAGAAACGGTGTGTTGGTGGTAATTGTGACAATGGTTCCAACTGGTATAATCATCGGAATGGCGCTTGAAAAACGTCCGTCATTATCTGCTGCTCCACCCGCTGTATAGAGTGACAAACTGATTGCAATGGCTGCTCCTTTTTCTGTTACTCCACTAATCGGTGAATAGTCATCTGCAATGGGATCCACCTGTAGTGAAAGCCTTCCCATAGATAAGACGTGAATAAGATGTAGCTGGAGAAGAGCAAGACTCGGAAGGTTTAAGAGTTCATTCGCTGTGAAGTTACTTGATAGGATGGTGGTTTGCTGTCCCGAAACATTGGCTGTAACCTCTAAATCCGTATCATCCGGTTTTCTCCATGTGTAAAGCGGAACGTCCAAAAGTGTTCCTGCTCCAGGAAATAAGGTGGCCACAATCCAGTTGTTCAGCTGAGCGCTTATGATCGAAAACGGTGTAAGGCTTGAAAAAGCAAACAGTGCTCCGGTCCTATTGTATAATACAACACTTCTGGGTTTCCTAAAGGTTAAACCCGAACCAGAAGAAGTAAAGTTAATGAGCGCACCTGCACCGGAATAGTCTGCCTTCATATATACAGTAGCATCCTCGCTTACAGTAAAGGCTCCCTTGCAATAGAATGTTGCATTACCCCAATAATTGGTGTTATGTGTTAGCGTGAAGTTTGCGCCCCGATCAATCAGAACGGAAGAGGCTTGATGAGAGCTACCACCAAACATCCCATTAGCTGTATTAATTAGAAGACGTGCATTGGGGTGAACTGTAATCTCGACCGGATTACTGGAGGTGTAAATTCCATAATTAGTCGAGTTGATCTGTACGTTAGCACCCGGAAGAATCCTAAAATAAGGGGTATTCTCATATCCCCTAAACCAGAAAATTGCATTACTGGTTGAGTTATGCGTAATAACGGTGTCCCCCCCTATTTCCAATTGGTAGAGTTCCGCCACCTCCTGCGCAGAAGAATAATCTTGCCAAATCGTAATTGTGCAATCAAGGTAGCGCACAAGTCCTCCTCCGTGATGCGTCATTTGCGGACCAGTGTAGGTAACATTTTTATACGTAAGTATAACACCCGTTGTGTTAGTGGCTTCATAGATATGAAACGTCCCATAATAATTTTTCCCCACCATATTTAAGTTTTGTATGGTTAACTGAAGTGTGCTTGCACTATTAATATAAATGGTGTCCGCTTCATTTGTGCTTGATATATCGGTCAAGGTATGTATCATTCCCGTCTCATCCAGAGGATAAAGCCCATCAATTGTAATCGTATTTTTGGACGCCAAAATGGCGATGCCATTCACTAGTTGGATATTACTACCCAAATAGATCATGGTCACCCCATTATTACTTTGTAGAGCACTTGCCAGATCATTCGGACTATAAACCACCACGGTTGTGTCATCTAGGACTGTCATAATGTAAAGTTCCTTTCTGATAGATTTGAAATAATATAGTTTATGTACAAACTGACAAGTTGTGAAAGTGAAAGCAAAACTGTCAACATTTATGCTTGACCACATATTATAAAGTACAAAATGTTCAAATGAAAGGGGGCTAAATTATGGCAGCAATTACACTAAGTAATATTGCAAAAGCAGCAGGGGTTTACGATCTTCTTCCTACCACTCTTACTTCTGATGCTGTAGTTACACAGATCATTAGCGGATTAACCATTGTAAAAACAGCAGACAAACAAGTATGGGCAGATGATACCTTCTTACAATATACCATTACTGTAACAAATAATGCCGAAAGTGCTTATACAGGAATTGTAATAACAGATATATTGGATATCGTTAATACTTCTTTAGTTGATGGTAGTGTGAAGGTAAATGGCGAAGATGGCATTTATACACTTGTAGATGATTTATTGACTATTACAAATACGCCAGATTTAGAAGCAGGAGAAACTGCTATTATTACATTTCAACTGCAAAAAAATTAGTACTCATTGGCGTTTTATTTATAATCAAGCAATAGCGATAAGTTTTAAAAATTTTTTCTACAGTAACGTGTCTGTTGTTTTTAATGCATTTAAAAAGAGGGGCAAATGTAATTGTTCCCACCGTGGCTGTTGCTATTGTTTTATCTGCAAATGTTATTTTTAAATCAAAAAAGATCCCTACGGGACCTTTTTTGATTGACTTCTATCCTTTTAATTTAAATTTACTCACCATATTTTGTAGTTCTTCAACGTACCTTACAAGTTCAGCACTTGTATTGTCCGACTCTGTCGCAATCTGAAGGTTGGATTCCACAATCTCAGAAATACGGTTGATTCCATCTTTGAACTCCTTAATCGAGATGGTTTGATCATTACACGATTTTGCCATTTCCTCAACCATTTCTACTGCCTTTAAAATCATTTCTTCAGTCTTTTTAGCAGCATCTGCACTCTTGATTGCAAGCGTCCTTACCTCTTCTGCCACCACAGCAAATCCCTTGCCCGCGTCTCCCGCTCTTGCCGCCTCTACGGCCGCATTCAGTGCAAGAATATTGGTTTGAAAAGCAATTGAATCGATCACTTTTACCACTTTAACAACCGTGTTTCCTTCCGATGTATCCCCCATTTTGGCACCGCCTCCGCCCATCACACTTGATAACGTAGTGGCATGGCTCTCAGTACTTTCTGTCTTTTGTAAGATATCTTTTAAACTATTTAAAATCTGTTTAATGGCTGTTTCTTGTTCATATGTACCATCCGCAAGAAGTTTACTATTTCCGGTCACTTTGTTGGCTACATTGTTAACTTCATTACTGGTTGATACAATGTTTTGCAATAGCACATTATTGTTATCAACAATTTTTTCTAGGCTAAGGCCCATGAGATCTTCATCCGATCGAACATGAACATCAAGCGATAAGTCCCCACTCGCAATACGTTCAGAAACGCTCACTTGCTCCTTCACATTATCCACAATACTTTGAAAAGCCTTTACAAATCCTTCTATTTCGACTACCGTTTTCTTTGGCAGCTCTACATTTAAATCACCACGAACAATTCGCTCAGCTGCAATCATTACCTTATCAATTGGTTTTAAATTACAATAGATGATAATATAGATTACCATAATACTGCCAATAACAGATAAAATTGCAACAAGGACTCCCGCAATAAGAAATGCGCTCTTCTCAACCTCAATCTCTGACTTTGGAACCCCAATAAAATACAATCCGATGCCTTCTTCATTTGAATTTAAAATTGGTTCATAATAGGTCACGTATTTTATTCCCAGAATAGTGGCCTCGCCACGGTAATCCTTCTTCTCTTGCAACACAATCTCCGCAATTGTAGGGTCAAGTTTTGTGCCAATTACCCTCTCGCCATTGTTCATAATGGTGGTGGAAATTCTCTCATCCCCCAAAAAAATGGTTGATTCAACATTATAAAGTTCTTTGATCTTATCCACAAAGTCGAATGTATCAAATCGAATGCCAACCGATACCACACCAATGAGCCGGCCATTTTGATAAATTGGCGCCCCGGTACGAGCCGATATTTTAATTGAACTTCCCGCCTCGATATGGGTTGTTACTCTTCCGTTTAGTGCTTCCCGTATATTATCTTGGTCCGCAAGTGAATCACCAAATTTATTTGGATCATGCGGTCTTAAAATCACTTCTCCCTTTTCATTTAATATGGTATAAAAGTCTGCTTCATAATTTACATCTATTTCCTGAATGACAGTCATTAAACCTTCTCTATTGTTCTCCGACACATATCTTATAATGTCTGGATTTTGAGAGAGCCCCGACGCCGCGGATTTTGAAATCTTTTGAGCGTGCTCCACCTGAATATTCAAACCATTAATTGCCGTTTCTACTCTCTGCAACATTACTTCATCGCCAAATTTGCTAAATCGTGTGTTAATCACTAATAAAATAATAGAAAACGACACAAGTAAAATAGCAGTTACGGCTAACGTCATTCTAAACTTCAAACTATTTGTTTTCATTCCCAACCTCATTAAATTACTAGTTTCTAGTTTATAGGAATAAAAAATAATGTCAATACTAATTGTACTCAAAAAACACTCCGTTCGATATTAGAGTGTTTTTTTTATATGGTAACCTCGTTCATCGTAAGGCTCCAATTTTTCAAGCCATTTCTTTTCTAACTGCTTTAACTCCCATTTGCGGTCCGTTGTCTCCTCAACTTCCTTTTCCTCTAGCACCTCATACGAAAAAACATCCTCGCCCATTTTTTTCCATTCTTTTTGTAAAGTTGCATTGGCGTGTGTCCCCATGTCTAACTGGGCTTTAACCGTCAGCCATTGATTTTTTAAGTTAGGAGTGGTCATAATGTAAACTTTACCATTTTTGTTATTTTTTATTTGAATCACGCCCATGTAGGTTTTAAGGTTCATAAATTCCTCGCGCAATTCTTTTTTTCTTTCCTTATCCATCCTTTTCTCCTATCCTTTTGTATCTAAGTATTCGTCATATGTCATTTGATAATCTGCAAGCTTGCCATTTGAAAATTCAAATACTCTATTGGCAACCGTTTGCATTAATTGGTGATCTCTTGAAGCAAACAAGATAACTCCTTTAAAGTTACTCATTCCATTGTTGAGCGAGGTGATACTTTCCATATCAAGATGATTGGTGGGTTCATCAAAGAAAAGCACATTGGCCCCCGATAACATCATCTTAGAGAAGGCACATCTTACTTTTTCCCCTCCGGACAAGACCGAAATCTTCTTTAACGCCTCTTCTCCCGAAAATAACATTCTTCCCAAAAAGCCTCTAAGATATGTCTGGTCAGGATCCTTCGAATAATTTCTGAGCCACTCCACAAGATTTTCATCTGTATCTAATGTGTTCACAATGTCTTTTGAGAAGTAGGATCTTAAGATTGTATTCCCAACGATCACCTCTCCCGAATCCGGTTCCATTTCCCCAGCCAAGATTTTTAAAAATGTTGTTTTTACAAGTTCGCTATCAGAGGCAAGCACAATCTCATCCTGATTGGTGATAATAAAGGAGAGGTCAACTAACACTTTTTCTCCGTCTATTATCTTGGTAAGATGGTTGACCTTGATCACGTCTTTTCCGATCTCCTTTTCGGGCTTAAAATCAATATAAGGATACTTTCTTGTTGAAGGCTTAATTTCATCCAAAACGATTTTCTCAAGTGACTTCTTCCTAGAGGTGGCCTGTTTCGATTTGGAAGCGTTGGCGCTAAATCTCTGGATGAACTCTTGTAGTTCTTTAATTCGTTCCTCTTTCTTTTTGTTGGCTTCCTTCATTTGTTTCAGAGCAAGCTGGCTGGACTCATACCAAAAATCGTAGTTTCCTGTGTAGAGATTGATCTTTCCGTAATCAATGTCCGCAATGTAGGTGCACACCTTATTCAAAAAATATCGGTCATGGGATACCACGATGATGGTGTTCTCAAAATTAACCAAAAACTCCTCAAGCCATCTGGTTGCCTTAATATCCAAATGGTTCGTGGGCTCATCCAATAGTAGAATATCAGGCGTTCTGAATAAGGCCTGCGCAAGCAGAACCTTTATTTTCTGACTCCCATCCAAATCCTTCATTAACTTTGTATGATATACATCTTCAATTCCCAAATCATTCAAAAGCGTGGCGGCGTCTGTCTCAGCCATCCAACCATTTAGCTCAGCAAATTCTTCCTCTAGTTTGGAAGCCTTTACGCCATCCTCATCTGTAAACTCAGGTTTCGCATAAATCTCCTCTTTTTCTTTCATAATCTTGTATAAGGTCTCATCTCCCTGCATAACTGTGTCCAACACAGTAAACTGGTCGTATTGGAAATGATCTTGCTTTAAGAAAGAGAGCCTCTTTCCTTTATCAATAAATACTTCTCCTTTATTGGCCTCCATTTGCCCAGATAAGATTTTTAGAAATGTACTTTTTCCAGAACCATTAGCCCCAATTAGTCCATAACAATTCCCTTGTGTAAACTTGATGGTCACTTCTTCAAAAAGTACTTTCTTTCCATATCTTAATGTAAT
>JAVBPT010000036.1:0-24107 GCA_031549455.1 Eubacteriales bacterium | reverse complement strand
TTGGAATCTTCTTAAACGGAATATCCAGTGAAAATCCAAAGTATTTGGAGAGCGTGGTCAAAAGAAGCCTTGAAAAACTATTGGGTTCCACAATGTTTGAAAACCCAGGCGCACGTATTGCCCCCTGTGCAATGCTGAGTTCATCATTCCCCACCAAAAGCTCTTGATCAATCTTCATCATTTGGCCCAGTCCCGTACAGTTTGGGCAAGCACCAAACGGACTATTAAAAGAGAAGAGACGTGGTTCGATTTCCTCGATATTAATTCCACAGTCTGGGCAGGCGAAATTCTTGCTAAACTTCACCTCTTCTTTTCCATCAATTTCTACTAGAATGTTCCCCTCATTTAGACTCATGGCAAGTTCAATGGATTCTGTAAGGCGCTTCCCAATTCCCTCTTTTACAATGATTCGATCGATGAGAATATCGATGTCGTGTTTTTTATTCTTATCCATTGTGATCTCTTCCGTAAGTTCGTAGATGCTTCCATCAATTCGTGCCCTTACGTACCCACTGGTCCTCGCGCTTTCGATCACCTTTTGATGTTCCCCTTTTTTCCCTTTGATGATAGGTGCAAAAAGCTGAAACTTACTTCCCTCTTTATAGGTCAATAATTGATCCACAATTTGGTCAATGGTTTGACTTTTGATCTCCTTCCCACAGTGCGGACAGTGTGGTACACCAATCCTAGCAAAAAGAAGACGTAGATAGTCATAAATCTCCGTCACGGTTCCAACGGTGGAACGTGGATTTTTGCTCGTGGTTTTTTGCTCAATGGAAATTGCGGGTGAAAGTCCTTCGATGTAATCCACGTCTGGCTTGTCCATCAAGCCAAGAAATTGACGCGCATAAGAAGACAAAGACTCCACGTATCGTCTTTGTCCCTCTGCATAGATCGTATCAAAAGCCAGAGTTGATTTGCCGGATCCCGATAACCCCGTGATCACCGTCATCTTGTCTCTTGGAATCTCCACATCAATATTTTTTAGGTTGTGCTCTCTTGCACCTTTTATAACGATTTTATCTGGCATATTTATTCCTTCTTTACTTTAACGTTCAATCAAATTCATGGGATACTTGCCTTTTTCGCAAGCTGTACGGATGATTTCTTTTACGATGGGTTTATCCTCTGCATAGGTCACCCCAGCCCAGGCCTCATTTGTATTTAACACCTTAACCCTGATCTTTTGATCCTGCATCAGGTCATTCATGAGCACAGGAATCAAGAATTCCTTCTTAATGTCTCCTGGTTCAATGCTCTTTAAAAAAGCCTCCAGTTTGATATCAATAAAAGAAAAAATGTCCTGGGTAAGCCCCCACATGTTCATTGAAACGGTGCTCGACGAGTCCACATCTAGCCAGTTTTCTCCATCTTCCGTATACATAATTTCCGTACTAAACTTCCTCACCTGTTTTCTTTCCGTGATGCTGGTAAGATATCCATTGTCTACTGTACAGATCCCTCTGGATACATAGCCATGGTCTGTAAGCGTATTCTTTAGTTTATACCCCACCATCGCATACTCCTTCACCGTCTTGTCTTGATTGTCAATGTGGCTTAAAAACTCATGAAGGGTTTTATAGGACTCCGCACCATAAAAATCGTCTGCGTTGATCACTGCAAAAGGTGAGTCAATTGCATTTCTGGCTGCATAGATGGCATGAGCCGTCCCAAATGGCTTCATACGATCTTCTGGAATTTTATAAAAATCCGGAATGTCTTTCATGTCCTGAAAAACATATTTTACATTGATCTTCTTTCCGATTCGATCTCCAATCACCTCTTTAAAGGTGTCAAAGAGTTCTTCCTTGATAATGAAAATCACCTCATTAAATCCTGCCTTCACTGCATCATATATAGAGTAGTCCATCATAATCTCACCAGATGGACCGATGGGTTCAATCTGCTTCAATCCCCCATACCTTGATCCCATCCCAGCGGCCATGACAACCAAAGAAACCTTATTCATAATTCCTCCCAATCTTTCAATCATTTCGTGTACTTTCATTTTTTTTAATGTATAATTAAAAAAACTATATCATAATAAATTATTTTATGCAAGGTGGACTATTTTATGAATTATAAAGAAGCGCTCCTTTCCTACCTCTTGATTATCAATCTCATAAGTTTTCTTGTGATGTACATCGATAAAAGAAAAGCCATTCAAAATGCCTATCGCATTCGCGAAAAATCTCTCTTTATACTCGCTCTATGCTTTGGTAGCCTAGGCATCTACTTAGGCATGTTTCAGTTTAGACACAAAACCAGACACTATCTTTTTCTAATCGGTATCCCCATTGTGTTTTTGATCAATCTTTTCTGTGTCTATTATTTACTCACACACCTCTCTTGATTTTATGACAAGCATTTTATTTTCGTCCATCCAGTGTTTTTCCCAATAGAAGACACCCCGAAATCTCAAGGTGTCTCCTTTTTATCTTTCTGCTCTCTTTAACATATTTTCTTTTCCAAGAATCATAAGAATCTCTAGCATCTCCGGCCCATGGCATTGCCCTGTAAGGGCCACACGGATTGGCATGTAAAGTTCCTTTCCTTTGATTCCTGTCTCCGTTTGAATCTCCTTAAACACCGTCTTCCCAAACTCTTCTGTGATCTCGTTTGTTTTGACCTTGTCGCAGAACGCTTTGATCACTGTCTTCGCGCTTTCTGGCTCAAGCACCTCTTTTGCCTCTTCCTCTATCACCACGCTATCTCCAAAAAAGATTTTGGCATGCTCTGGAATCTCTGATAGGGTGATTACGTTTTTTCTCACTGCCTCTACCACCATCTTTAACCACTCCATTCTTTCTTCGGCTTCTTTCTCTGTTAGTAGCCCCTCCTTTACAAAGTAAGGAACGGAAAGTGTGGTGATCTCCTCGATGGGCTCTTTTCGGATGTAAATCCCATTCATCCAGTTGAGCTTGTTTTGATCATAAACCGCCGGGGATTTACTGATTCCCTTAATATGAAACCTAGAAACTAGCTCCTCCAGTGTAAAGATTTCCTCTTCCCCACCTGGGCTCCATCCAAGCAGGGATATAAAGTTGATCACCGCCTCTTTTAGGTAACCCTTCTCAATATATTGGTCAAGTGTAACATCCCCGTCTCTTTTTCCCAGCTTTTTCCCGGATCCGTCTGGCTTATTTACCATTGGCAGATGCACCACAGTTGGCATCGGAAGACCCAACGCATCATAAATCAGCTTATATTTCGGTGTGGAGGAGATGTATTCATTCCCCCTCACCACATGAGTAATCTTCATTTCGGTGTCATCCACCACGTTCGCAAAGTTGTAGGTTGGATAACCGTCCGATTTAATCAGCACGATGTCATCCAGCTCACTGTTCGCAAAGGTAAGCTCACCAAAAATCTCATCATGGTAGCTAGTGGTGCCCACTTTAGGCATCTTGAAGCGAATCACCGGTTTTTCCCCCGCTTCCATTCTCTTTTTCGCTTCCTCCATGCTCACACCTTTGCAAAGGCCATCATACATGAAATTGAGACCTTTTTTGGTGTACTCTTCTCTCAGATTTTCAAGCCGTTCTTCTGAACAAAAGCAGTAGTAAGCGTGGCCGCTCTCAAGCAACCGATTGACGTATTTATGATAAATCTCTCTTCGTTCGCTTTGAATATAGGGTCCAAAATCCCCTCCGATATCCGGGCCTTCATCCCAGTTGAAACCTAGGTATGCCAGATCTGAATAAATCTTATCAATCGCTCCTTCCACGTACCTATTTCGGTCCGTATCTTCGATTCTCAATACAAACGTCCCATTGTCTTTTTTGGCTATTAGATAGGTATAAAGAGCACTTCTGATGTTTCCCAGATGCATGTATCCGGTTGGACTTGGTGCAAATCTTGTTCTTACCACGTAAACCTCCCTAAATTTTATATATAGATTATAAGATTTTTTTATAAATTTGGCAAGCAAAAACATAAATTTTGTTCGATGCCCACAAAAAGTATTGATTTTATTTTTAATTATGTTATTTTATTCTTAAAACTTGGAGGCACTCAATGTCAAATATTCTATTCGTGGATTCAGAAACCAGTATTTTGGAATCCATCAAAAGATTTCTGCTAGAAGTGGGTAAGACTGGTTTTTACTCTTCTACCATCAATGATACCTATGCCATCATTGAAAAGGAAAAGATTGATATTGTTTTTATTGATATCACCAATTCGGATTTTATAGAACTTCTTGAGAGCATACAGAAAATGAACCCTTCGATTGTAAAGATTGTTATCTCAGACTTCACTCATCTTTCAAGGGTAATTAATGATATCCGAATTTTAAATCTTCATAGCTTTTTACTAAAGCCTTGGAAGAAGAATGACCTTCTAGATACCATCACAGCGGCGGAAGAATACTCTGAGTTTCTAAAGTCTCAGGTAAAAGAAAAAGAGAATCTTTAACAAAAAAATACCATCTATAGACAGATCATTCACTTTAAAGAGGATGTGGGAGAATATAACAAGAAAGACATTGATAATTTAAAAAATCTTTATATTGTTTTAAATGAGATGTATCAAACCTATATCGAGTCCTTAGGCTGTAAGTACAACCCACATATCCTAAACAACTTCAAGGAAGGCATTAATTTATATGCCATGAGTCTTCCCACCTTTATAGAAAAGTTTACTGTGGAAGACATCTTTAAAAAAGAGGGGTTCCGCATAACCTATGGCGATGACTTAAAAGATAAAGAGCTTACCAAGAATCTGTCTCTCATTAACTCGATCTTAGATCGGTGTTCAACTTATCTAAAAGAGGCATATCATGTAGAAGACATCCGGGTTCATCTTTACTATGATGGCACCCTAAATATCGAGATTTGTTTCAATAAAAATGAAGAGCTTGAAAACATCAAACACTTCTTTGATTTCTTATTCAAACTCCTAAATCGCGAAAAAGTAGATACCCATTATTTTATAGAAAATGATTTTAAAGTGGTTTTAAAATTTTAAAAAGAGGAATTACTCCTCTTTTTTGCTGATGATCTTCTTTATTTTTTTCTGAAACTCATGCCTTGGAATGATCACAATATGAGCGCATCCCTGACATTTGATCTTAAAGTCTGCACCAATACGGACCACTTCCCAGTCAGCGCTCCCACAGGGGTGTTGTTTTTTTAATTGTACCACATCTCCGATGTGGAAGGTTTGTATTTCCATATGTTCTCCACTTATAACCAGTATATCATTCTTTTTTCCCTTTGTATAGACCAAAAAAATATCCGGCGAACCGGATATTAAGCAGTAGAAACTATTTGATAAAGGGCCTTTGATTGTTGATCTGCATGGCTAGTGTGATACATCCCACGAAGCCAAAAAAGGCTAAGAGAACCACTAGTCCCCAATCATCTTTCGCCACTGAAAAGATCGATCCAAATCCCAGAATAGAGATCACAATTTCAGCTAGCATGATGATAAGGAGGAGATCATTTTTTCTCAAAAAATTCTTTTTAGGATGCACCCAAAAACAGTACAGGGTCACGCCGAGGTAGATGCCAAACACGATGCAAAAAAATACCTGCGCCGCCATTACGTTTTCCTCCTTTATTGTAATAGTTCTTAAAATTTATATATCTAGATTATATATCAGCCCAGGCAGAATGTAAATAGGGTTAGTCATATTTAGGCACAAAAAAGAATCGGAAAATTGCTTCCCGATCCTCATACTTATCGTATCTGTGTAGGTCGAATGTTCTTCGGCATTCCAACGCCCATTTGCTTTACCAAATCCTCGTTGTTTCGACTTAATTGTTCTGAGAAACCTGAGATCTGATCATTGGCTTTGACCACGCCTTCTCCCGTCAGTTGAGAATTCGAAATCAACTCATACAGCAACTCTCTATGTCGGTTTAAGTCGGTGTATCCACTTCGTAACACCTCTGACTTTTCTGTAAGAGACAGGTTCGGAGCAGCCAGTGTTCCCTTTTGATTTTCCATCATTGCCATCATGCTTTGAACACTTGCACTCACGTTCATCATCATATTTTGCATTTCCTCTGGTGTTTTAAAGTTGGCACCAATAAAGTTTGCCTCCCCGATTTCAAAGTTGGCCACACGTTGGCTATTTAATGGATTCCTCATGTTTTGATATGCAACCTCTGGAGGTGTAAAGGCCCCTGTTCCTGCAACAATCTTTCCATCTTGTTTCGCATATTGCCCTTCAAACACCGTACTGTTTTCCTCACTAATACGATTTGGACTCATCGGAACTGTTTTGGCAAAAAGATCATAGATCTTAGATGGATCTTTTATGTAATGAGGATCCGTTGCCAGATTGACCATTTTTTCTTCCATTCGATCTTCCATTCCCTTACCAACCGAAGAGAATAGGTGTCTCTTGGTCTCTGCCTTGTAGTATGGATATCCCACGCCTTTTAGCTTTAGCTTCTCAATACCGGATGTTTCAATGCCCTTTATGTTGGCGATGAAGTCAAGTCCAGCATCATTCTGCTGAATACGCCAAGCATTGATCTGATTTTCCTTGTCTTTAATAATACTTGGCTTTGCCTTTTGCCTTTTTAGTTCTCCAAGCTTTTTATATTGATCCAATAAAACTCTTCCTTTTTCCGATTGAGCCGCCTCTTTGTATTCTTCTGTTCCCATTAAGTAGTGAGCGGTGTGAATGTCTTCTGACCCTACTTTACCAAGGTTTGCATAATACTTTTTACCGGCTGCCCCTTTAGACATATATTCTTCCGCATTTCCTGTCATTGCAAACTTGCCAAGCGCCATAGCATTCCCAAATAACCTAGGTACCGGATGCACCCTTTCCCCGTCAAACAGTTTGCTTTGTACAGAAGCGTTGGCAGAAAGCGCCCATTTGCCAGCCATGCCAGCCATGCCAGTTGCCACTCTGGTTTCGTCGATTCCGCCCCATTTTTGGAATAGTCCTTGGAAGGATTCTTTAAAGAAGTCTGCTAGTTCAATCATCATACTAAACCAAATGAGGGTAAAGAATGGATTGGTATTGCCATTTCCGAGGATGGCTGTTCCCAGGAAAAACACCAATGCATAGCAGAACTGAGTTACAGCATTGGTCAGGGTTTCCCCGATCCATAGCTGCATCGCTCTGAACTTACTACTAATCGTCCAGATACCAGTAACCACTGGGATGGCAATAAACATTACGGTTAACATAATCTTTCTTACCAAGAAAACGAGCACGATTTTAAATTTTATAAAAATCCACCATAGGCAGGTAATCACAGATAAAAGTCCATTTGCATGCTCTATACTAAATCCATCTGCATTCCAGAAATTCTTACTAATATCAACCGGAATGAAGAAGACCATCATATTACAGATCATAAGAATAATCTTAAAAAGATGCGGTCCCAAGGCAATCAGCAGGATACCCATGCAAATTCTTAACGCTCCTTGCTTGGTTTCGGCTAGTTTTTCATAGTTTCCAGAGAATACAATAAATTCAATTGCAAATTTGACCAGCGCAATAAGCATGAGCGGAATCGCTACAAATGAAAGTAGCAAATAGGCCCATAAGTATCTCGCATATTCTTTCTCCCCAAATGGCGCTGTGAAAATGGATTCCCCTGCAGCCTTGCTGTTGATATCGGGAATGGTATTCCCGAAATGTTCAAAAAAGATAAGCTGGCCCAGATTAAACGGATCACTGGTATCCTCCTGTGCGGTTCGATCTCCCAACCACCAGGTCCCTCCCAGAAATCTGGCAAGTGAATAGAGGATACTCTCAATGCTTCTTGCAATCCATTTGAAAATGCTCTCAATAATATTGACGATCCAGTTTTGTCCGATCGGCTCTGGGTTTACAATCTCTTCAAGCTGCGTCTCAACCTCCATGCTCGACTGAATCGATTCAAATTGGAATCGGACAATGAGACTAAAAATGAGTACAATGGTTCCAAATATCAAGGCACCAATAATGATGTGCTTCAGTTTCTCCGCAACCAAAACACGCTCTTTCGAATTTCCACTCTTTGCAATTGCAAAGAATCCAGTCCACAAGACCATAATGAATATTAGAAAACCAACAATTGGACCCATGAAAGTAAGAAAGACATCTCTGAACTTGACGATATTGGTTTGCATCACATCCATTCCTTGTCGATCAATTCCTGAGTTCACCCTGTTTGTGACCTCTTGGGTATTGAGATCTTCAACCGGAGACTCAAGCCCATTTAATAAGTTGGTGATATCTTCATTCTCTACGATGGTATAGGATGCATCGTCTGCGAAAACACAGACTCCCGGTATGAATAACAATAAACTGATAACTAGCAATAAGAATATATAGAACTTTTTCATACCATTTTTATCCATTTTTTCCTCTTTAGCGTACATTTTATCATTTTTTCTAGTTTTTGTCAATACAAACCTTATGATTTCTTTCCAAAAATCCACATTTGATTTGTGTTCGCTGCCGTACCATCTTGAAAAAGGTTTAATCTAAAATAGTAGGCATCCCCTTCTTCCAGCTTCTCGGCAATGAAATCCCCATTTGTAATCCTTATCCATCTCCCGTTTAGATTCCCGTTTTGGTTTGGATCATTCACTCGGGCATAGTATTCACCATTTATCATTTTTAGACCGGTGAGTACAATGTAGTGACCCTTGCTCGTAAAGTATCCTTCCCCCGCTCTTAGGATCACCACTTTCTCCTCTTCAAGCGCCTTTTGAATTCGGTCCGGGCTAGCTGCCATCTGCTCGCATGTCAATAACTCCCCAAAATATTGATTGGTGATCAGTGCAAAGGCTGCCCAGGTAGTCCCTGAGGAGATGTGTTGTTCCTCATGTGCGAAGAGCATTGCCGCTTCGTCTGGCGTGAGCACTCCTATTCTGTTTTCTGCAAACTGATAACGACGACCATACCTCATATCAGCGGTTCGAACAAACGTTTCAACATTGATTAGATTGGCATCTCCAGAAAGCAAACCACTCACCACCATTGAATAAGCAGTGGGGCCGCAACCAGATTCCCATATAGGTGTTCCTGTGCTGCTACCGGAGAAATAGTAGGTGAAGTTTCTCCATAATGGATCCGATTGTAAAAATAGAGGGATTTCGCCTAATGCGCCCTCTCCTTTTCCTGTGATGCTTTCAAGAGAAAAATACAATGCCTCTCTGCTCTTATAATTCTCATACCGCTCTTTTTGCTTCAGCGTATCGACGTCCTTCCCATGGAGAACATCGATTATCTCATCAACTCTGATCTTGCTGGGTAGCGCATAAGCGGATTGAAACTGCAAAAAAAAGAACACAAAAAATAGAAAAATTCCTCTTAGCATTCTTTTTGCCATCTTATTCCACCACCCTTTCTAATAACTTAAACTCGTTTTTCCCATCCTGGTAAAAAAGATAAAGTTTGATGTTGAGCTCGGATACCTTTACCTCTTTTACATACAAATCAAACATCACATCTGCAATGATTTGATGTCCTTCCAAAAAGCAAGAAGGATCAATAAATAGGCTCATTTTATAGTTGTCAAACTTATTAAAGAACTCTAAATATGCCGTTCTTTTGGTGTTCTTTTGAATAATGATCTGATTAAACTCACTCAGAAGAAAGGTCTCTGCCGCCTCATAACTGTCTATTCTTTTTTCATTTTGATTTTGTACTTCTTCTCCCATCCTGCTATTTTGAATCATGTAGAAAATAGAGAGCACCATAAGAAGCATTCCAAGGACTGCATAAATTATGTTTTTATAAGTGTGAATGAAACTCAATAATTTGTCCATTTTACTCTCCTAACACATACTCTTTTGGGTAGCCCGCCTCGCTGTTCTTGTCGCATTCATATCTTTGCTCTGCTACCACTAAACAGCTTTGATGGGCGGTTGCATTTTGAAGATGTAGATAAGGAATTGGGCACACCGCATTCTGCACATCGTTTGCTGTCCGAATCTCAAATGTCAGATAGGCGCCTCCCGTTCCCTTTCCAACCGTTCCCAAGACCCCACCTTTTTTTATCTTTGTCCCTGCCTTTATGTTTTTCACTGTACCCAGATTCGCATATACGGTATATAGCCCATTATCGTGTTTAAGAAGAACCATCTTATCCTTCTTTTCCACCACCATTCCATCTGCTACCGCTTTGACGTCTTCCCCTTCCCTTGCAAGTATTCGAACTCCCGTATTGCCCAAAAGGCCAAACTCATTTTTGGCGATGGATCCGTTCTTTAATGGATTGCCAAAATTCGCTTTTTCCGGTGAAAAATTTTTCATCTGATTCATGTTTTCCTTTTCTTCCAGCTTGTCCACATCAATCGAATAACTTCTTGAAGCAATCGAGTAAAGCACCTCTCCATAATTTCTCACCGCAATCGTCACAATCTCACTGCCGGGATTTCTCAAACGCTCCGTCTCTAACCTTTCCAAGATCTCGGGATAAGTCATCCGGTTTTCCACCTTACTATAAATGTAGTCGATGTCTGCTTCATTTGTTCTTATTGCGCTTGGTTTTAGAGAGGACTTTTTGAATGAAACCGTTACCTCGGCGGACAGCTCCCCCGTACTTGTGTTTTGTCTCACCAGGATGTCTTCTGAGTAGGAATCAACATACTCTCCGTTATAGAGGATATAGTGATCATCCATCGCACTATTTTTCACAACTACGTTGTGATTTCGGGGTTCATAAATACGAGCCGGACCAGACCGAAAAAGGAGTGCGTTTTCGAGACGCTCATAATTTTCCTTATAGGCCTCTTTGGATAATCTATTTTCAATTACATCTGCAAAAGAGATGTTGTATACATTACTTTTTGCAAGATCTAGCATGTTCTTTTTAATGCTGGCCGTCTCGGCCTCACTAAAGTTCCGGTCACCACGCTCATCAAAAGCGGAAGGCTGATAAAGCTCATCAGCATAAAATGTGTTGCCAACAATTGCTGAATCGTAGGTGATGTATTCGAAGATCGGCAACCTCATCCGAATCGTCTCTATGATGTGATCGATAAATATCTCTTTATCTGTCAGCTTGTTTTCAAGGGTCTTAGAACGATCCGTTGGTTCCCCGCTCTTTGCCTCTTCCTCCGCTTGGTAATACATATTTTCGAATGTCGCATCCATATGAATTCTTCGATATCCCAGACGATAAGCATATTCTAGGTCTTGAAGAGGGACCGTGGTGACGGTCATCTCTTTTTCCCCATTCAGCGCAACTGATTTTTGAAATAGCGCTTCCACCTCGTCCCCCTCATAGTAACCTTTTTCATACTTCGCTTCTGTGTTCACAATGCTGTGAAAGGAAAGGTTGGGCTTTAAAATGATTTGGGTCTCCTCCCCATAAAAATCCTTTTGGTACTCATGCACGCCTCCAACAAGGTATCCACTGAAATGCGAAACAATCTCTCGCACCATTTCATGATATTTGTTGTAAATCATGAAAAGTTCTGATAGTTCAAGCTTTTTTTCCAGATAATCCCCAATCTTAGAATAGGTTTTATCATTGGTCATTTGCTTTTCCAGCTCTTTTATCTCCGTATCCACTACCTTTGTATAATCATAGCTCGGTCTCCATTCTGGATACAAAAATGCATAGGATAAACGCTCCAATTGTTGTAAGATTAGCGCATCATCTAGCAGAATCTGAAAACCCGCCTTAGAGTCATAATAATCGATTAGAGAGCCTTCCAGTTTCCCTTTGCCCGCAATCAGGCTATCCAGAATACTTCGGTTCTGCGCGGTAGCAGCTAAACCCTTCTTGGCTTTATCAATCCAGCCATTATACTCATCAACTGTGTTGAGCCTTAAAAGGTTAATGGAAGACTGTACATCGATGTCACGAGAAAAATCATACATCGTTTTACTTTTGGATCCCGGATTAAAACTTCCTACAAGACCCAAGGTAAGCGCCAGTAGTCCAAGAATAAAAATGATTGCAACGGAAAAACTCGCCACCAGAGCGATTTTCTTCAGGTTAAAAATCTTCATGATCACGCTCTGTGCCTTCTTGGCTTTTCTCTTTTTTAGGTACGTTTTAACGCCTCTTGCGATCGTATCCCTTACAGCGCCGCGATTTTGCTCTTGCTTTTTCTTTTTCTCGTTGTTTCCCATTTTCACCCGCCCTATTTTCCGTATATTTTACTATATTTAGACCCAAAAGTCAATCAAGGTGACAGAAATTTACAAAAACAAAAAAGGAAGCATTCGCTCCCTTTCTCCCTCTATTTTTGACTTCTATTGAAGTTAATGCCATCAAACACATAAGAATATGTTTTTCCAAGTGTATCCGTTGCCGTAATGGTGTTGTAGTTGATGTACATATCCACAATTCCGTCCTTTTCTCTTACAAATCCTGCTTGTGAAAAGGTATTGTTTACATCGCGGATTGCCACAATCTCACCAGATGGTTTGAGGATGAAAAGATATTCTGAAGTTGCTTCCATCTTGGCCGGGATACAACCCACATTGGTGGATCCCAAAAGTACCAATCTATCATTCGAAACATTGTATTTTTTGATCACTTGATTGGTATCCGTTGTATATAAGTATCCATTCATAATCTTCATCGAGCTTATCTTTGCCGCATCCAGCGTATTTAACACCTTGCTTGATGCGTTTTGCAACATGATTTTGTTGTTGTCTGTTGCCACCACAGTGTAACTTCCATATTTAATTGAACTAAGCACTTTATAGGTCGGCACTGTGCTAGTAATAGTCTTTGTGGTCGTCGTCGTCTTTGTTGGCGTTTGTGTCACGGTTTTGGGTTCATCCTTTGGTGTATCCTCTCCTGTTTTGGTTCCGATTTGTGTCTTTGGAACTGAGGCAATATTTTTATCCACAAGCGCTAGAATAAAGTCATCTGTCGAAATCGACGTGCCAGACTTTGGCACGTCTTTTATCACATCTGTGACATCGGTTTGTTTTACCACTTCTTCTTTTTTATCATCTCCCGGTTTGTTTTCATCGGTGATGTCCGTCACTTTATTTTCTTCTTTAATAATGGGTGTTTCTTTCTCTACTTCAGCTGTTTTATTATTCTCCACCACTTTGTTATTCTCTTTTTTACTGCCGCTATTTAATGCCACAAGCAAAAAGATAGCTCCCGCAAGCATCAGAATAATTGCAAAAAGCGGTATCAAATCTTTTAGTTTGGAATTCATATAGACCTCCTCTTAAACATTATACATCTATTGTATCATGAATCCACACTGTTTTCAAGAGAAATTTACATTTTTTTCTTTTTTTGTTAAAATATTAGTTAATCAGATTATTATTATAACTTGTTATGCTCATATTATAAAGATTGAGTAGATCTAAATATTGGTTTTGAGCTGTGAGTAGATCTACACTTGACTTGATCACATCCACTTCCTTTACCATGCCAAGCCCTCTTCTGATATTGGCAAGACCGAGAAGTAGATTTGAAATCTCCGCATTTTCTTTGGTTATTTCTAGCCTCTTCTGCATGACTGCCAAATCCATTTCCATGCCCACTAGATTTTTTTCAATCTTGATCTCTTCGCTTTGTATTTCAATCTCTTTTTGCTGGATCGCTAGCTGAACCGACTTGGTTCTATCCCCGTTTCCATAGAATCCCCTGGTTACGCTCTCTTCTTTCTTTAGAGCTTCCAGATCATTTTTGAGTTTTAGAAGGGAAATGCTCTTTTTCTTCACATTTAAAAGCTTACTTTCATCTGTCTTCTTTTCATTTTGTTTGGCATCCACACTGGTTTTTAAAATGATAGACGTATCAATCTTTAAGCCCAAAAGCTCATTAAAACTCATCAACGCCTTTTTATATTCATTGTTTGCATTCATTTGGTCCGCTTCGGCTGATTTAAGTTGAAGATTGATCCCCCGATAGTCTAACTCTGAGATCATGCCAAGATCCAATTTTGTCTTCGAAAAGCCCGCTTGGGTTTTCACCATTTCCAGATTTTTATCCGCATTTTCTGCTTTACTCTTTGAGATCAAGGTGTTCAAATAGGCATTTTCTACAAGCATGCGAATGCTTTCTTCTGAAACCGTGTTTGAAAGCTCTACCAGATTTTTACCCAAATTGGTTATTAACTCATAATACCCTTGTTTCACCTTCAAGACTTCGAAACTTGAATAGAGTTCAGATAAGGAGCCACCTTGTGCACGAATCATTTTTTCAGCCTGGTCCATATCATGTACCGCATCCTCAGCGAGTCGGATACTATAACTTAATTCCGTATCTTTTAGCTTATTTATCAAAACGCTTTTGTTATTCTTCACAGCATACTCTACTGCCTCACTCAGCGTAAAACTCATCACCTCTTCCGCAGATGCCTCCTCTGGCGCAAAAAGGAGCGAAATCGAAGCAAAGGCGCTAAACAAAACCCCTCCCAAAAGAACAACGATTAAGAACCAGATCAATAATTTATTTTTTTTCATTTTTCACCTCATACAATATAGTTTTATTATAAAACTTTATCCATCATTTGTCAACATGAAATATTTCTCATTTTTTAACCAATTTATATCCAGCAAAGAGAAGAAGAAAGAGGAAAAGTCCAATTGCAACCAAGGCCATTCGGCTTACTCCCGCTGACTCTTTCTGATATATGTCACCGCCTTCCTGAATATGTGTCTTTGAAGCCGTATGATCTGAAATATCAAACGCTGTATCTCGTCCATCATGATTCACAAACTTGGTTAACCGCTCTGAAACCTCAGGCGTATAAGCCTCTATGCTTAGCGTGCTTTTATCTGGTTGATCAACCTTGTAGATCCCCCAGGCCACCACAAAGTGATCTCCTTTTTGGTTGAGTGAAGCAATCAGATAGTCTCCTTCTTTAAACGGTGTTTCATCTGCATATTCAATCCATACCTCTTCTGGCCTCAACTGCTTTTTGGGATGTTCCTGATTTAAATCCTGTTCCCCAACCACATAGTCAAATACGTGTACTTCTAATCGATCTGTTTTGCCGATCACTTCCCCTATGATCAGTGTATCGTGGTCATTGTGTGTAAACCGATACTCTGCATCTGCCGCAAGAACAGTCAGGGTAAATAAGAACAAAAACCAGACGATAAAACAAATCTTTTTCATCATGATCCTTTTTTTGCTCTATTATAGATTCTTTTTTTGGAAAATCAAGATCTAAGCTATGTAAAAAAACTGCTGATCAGCAGTTTTAAAATGGTTATCTCATTTTGCTTTTTAATGCAGTGGATAAAGAGGCTTGATATTCCACTTCTTTGATGGATTTATAAAGTAGCTCTGCCGCCTCGGCTCGGGTAACCTGATTATACGGTCTAATGGTGTTATCCGGAAGCCCGCTCAAAATCTTATAACCTGTCAGATTCTTGATGGCTTGTGCTGCCCAGCTTGGCACATCCTTTTTATCTGCAAAAGTAAGATCTGCTGTGTTATCCGAAAGACCCGTCACATTGTTTAGCATAATTGCAGCCTCTGCTCTTGTGATATAGATATTCGGTTTTAGGGACAACTTTCCGTTGGTGTCTGCTCCTGAAATAATTCCTTTTTTATATGCCTCTTTTCCAAAATCAAGCATCCAACTAGCAAACGTATCTTTGTCTACAAATTCAACATTTCCCTCTTTGTTTTGTGTCTTTATTTTATCTCCTGCTCCGATTAAGAAAAGGATAAAATCCATTCGAGTCATTCTGGTATCCGGATAGAAGAAATATTTGCTTCCATATTTATTCCCCACCACTACATTTAATGCTGCAAGGTGCGAGGCTGAATAGTTCGCCCAGTGTGTTTGCATGTCTTCATAATAGAACGGGATTTCTTCCTCTTCTACGTTGATCGTCACAGTCGCAATATTTGAGTCCACTGTGCCATTGTTGGCTTTGAATGTGAATGAATCCGCCCCCACATAATTGGTGTTGGGCCTATATGATATTTTTCCTGTCGCGCTGTTTACAAGCGTAAGTGTTCCCTTTGTGGGCTGCGTTACAATACTATAGGTAAGATCTAGATCCTGCGGATCGGTTGCGATTAGATACGCCACCTTGATTTGATTCTTCCCTAGGTTTAGTGTCTGATCACTTGCAATGGGTGCAAGGATCTGAGTAGCAACGGTAATGGTAACAGTTGCTGCCTCTGTCGAGAATAAGGTGTTGTTTTTCCCCCTCCATTTAAATGTTGCTTCCCCAATAAAATCTATGTCAGGGGTAAAAGTAATATCATGTATACTGGCTGTAACAACTGTTTGACCTTCTGTCATTGGTGTTCCCCTCAACTTAAGTACGCCCTCCTCTGCTGATGGTAGATCACTTACTTTGATTCGTTCAAGTGGCTGTTCTGGTGTATTGGTATCTGTGTAATGCGATGTGAAATCAGAACCATCAAAGGTCACATCCTCATTTTTTATGCCTGTTTTTGTAAAGCCGCTCACCGTCGGTGGCGTTGCTGTTTCTGTTGCGAATGTACTTACCACAAATGTTATGATCATGATTAAACTCATCACGATTATTTTACCTAATTTATTTTTCATTTATATTTTTCCTCCATTTTTTCATTATTAGCGTAACATTAGTTTCTACAGCTTGTGTGAACCTATTCAGACAATTGCTAGATAAACTGGTTGTTTTAGGAAAATGGTTGGAAATTTTAAAAACATCCTTGTACCCAAATTTTAAAACCAGAATATAGTATATGGGGGTGATAATTCATGAAATGGCAAAGTATTCGCGATCAATTTAGAGCAACCTATGTTGATTCAGATAAAAGATGTGATTGCTTTATGAACCAAAAGCCTTGGGATGATAAAGATTCCTTTAAAGGGTGCATCGAGCTTGAGTTTTTATCCAAAAATCAATAATCTAAAAAAAGGTGTAAAAATATTTTTAACACCTTTTATTTTTTATCTGATTCCGACATACCCCACTTTTTCAATAAAGGTTTGTCCCTCTTCGCTCAAAATCCATTCTTTAAGCCTTTCCGCATTTTGGTTCTCACTTCCCGCCATAATCGCATAGACCGTGACGGTGAATGGATAGCTTCCATCTTGAATGTTTGTGATGCTTGCTTCTATCCCCTCCACACGAATCAATTTTATTTCCTCACTCGCCTTCATCGAGGTGGTATAAAACCGAAAGGAGTAACCAATCGCCCCCGCATAATTCCGATACGATGCAACCTGGTCCACCAAGCCACCCATTCCTGTTGCGTACTCTTCTCTTAATGGATCCGGCAGTTTCTTCCCCTTCATCACAGAAGAAAGCATGATGGTTTGACTTCCGGAGTTTACGGGTCTTTGAAACGCCAAAATCTGTTGATCTATCCCGCCCACCTTCTTCCAGTTTCGAATCTTTTTCAGATAGATCTCCTGAATCTGCTTGACGGATAAATCCGAAACCGGATTATCCTTATTTACAAAAAATACAAAGGCTTCTTTTGCAATGGGCGTTAAAATAAGTTCCACCCCATTTTGTGCCGCAAGCTCTCTCTGCTCTTTTGAAGGCTCTGCGCCAAAGATCATATCCACCGTCCCATGAATCAGGTTTTCATAGGCACTCTCGGTCTTATTGCAATAAACATAGTCTCCAAGTTTTCTCGCACCTACTCCCTTATAAATGGCATTTGCCATTGCCGCATAAACAGGATAGGCTGCTGTGGCACCGTCCAATATGGGAAAGTCTGTTGTAAGTTCTAGACTCATCGGTCCATCCGGTTTGATAAGTAAGTTTGTCGGATTCTCCGGATCATAGTCGTATAGATTCACTTCGCTCTCTGCCACCGTCTCATATGAAGGTTCTGTGAAGGTGTTCTGTTTTTTGTGTTTCGCCTGAAAGAGGATGATCACGAGCAAGACCACAAAAATAGTGGTCATCGTCAACCATCCCTTTTTGGACGCCAACTTTTTATGAAAGATCTGCGTTGATAGAAAAAATAGTATAATAAATGGAAGATAAATGAGCAACCCATAGCCCAAAATACCCCAAAAGTTTCCAGAGAAAGCAAACAGGAAGAGGGCAAGAAAAAACTGCAAATGAGTATACGTAAAAATAGCAAAGTATGGACTTGCAAAGTTTCCTTTTGCGATAAACATCGTAATCACCCACAGAGTGAGAAGATATATCACAGGCAAGAGGATTGGTAAATAGCGTGCATAAAACCCTCCTGGTAGTTTGACCATCTTGGCATAGAAGAAACCGGTCAGGGCGCTAATTAAAATCATGATCCCAAAGCCAATCCCTTCTAAGAAAATAAATAGATTTGATACCAATGGTAAAACCAGAAAAACAATTAGAAAAGTGGTTATGCAATACTTTTTTGTGCTCATCATAGCCTCCTTAAATGCCTCCATTATAGTTTAAAATATAAAAAAATCAATCGCCTTTTCCGAATCCTGTCATATTGACACGATGTGTTATAATAGTATTAAAGGCTTTAAACTTTATTCTAAAGGAGAACTCATGGATGCTTTGAATCAAAACAAGATTCCGGATAATCTGGCACAGCTTTTGGTTGACTATACCCCTGTTGCATATATTATCCTGGACAATCAATATCGTATTCATTATATGAACCAATATTTTCTCAAGCTCAGAGGACTTGATTTTAAAAGCACTATTGGGGAAATATGTTATAACATTTCAAATAATGGCACGCCTTGTGAACAATGTGCTGTCAAGCAGGCATTTGAAGAAAAGAAAAAAACATTTATCGCGCGAAAAGATATTCTCCCCGACGGTTCCATTCGTTTTGTGGATGACTATGCTATTCCACTTTTAAAAGATGAAAATGAGAAACCCAAATATGTTCTCGAAATTATGGTAAACCGTACACAAGAAATGTTAAACCGTGAAAAAAGTTATAAAGATTATGAAGAAATTTTTTCAATTCTTTCCACTTTGATCGTGATAAAAGACTATTATACTGCAAAGCATTCTCTGAATGTTCGAAATGTATCTGTTCAGCTTGCCGAGGCACTTGGCCTTTCTGAAAAGGAAATCTTTGATATCTCTGTGGCAGCAAGCTTACATGACATTGGAAAGATTCGCATCCCATACAACATTATTAATAAACCAGGACGATTAACCGATGAAGAATTTGCTGTGGTAAAAAAACATCCGGTATCCTCTTTTGATATGTTGCAAGTTTTATCTAGCTTTGAGAACATCAAAAGTATCGTACGATATCACCACGAACGGATTGATGGCAAGGGATATCCTGATGGACTCACTAACGAAGAGATCCCACTCGGAGCGAGGATTGTGGCTGTAGCGGATACCTATGATGCAATCACCTCAACTCGTTCTTATCGAGGTGCGGCTTCTCATGAGGCCGCATTAGAAGAGATCAAAAGAGTGGTGGGGACACAACTTGACCCAAAGGTGGTGGAGGCGCTTCTTTCCCTAGACTTCAGTAAAAAAACAAGATCACACTTTGTAACCAATCAGGAACCAGCTGCACTCGAACGAAAGATTACACAGTCTACTGTTCTATCACAGGAGCGTGAAATAAAAGAGAATGACCTGAGCCATATCGTGGATCAGGGAAGCCTATTAAAAGAGATCGTTCAAAATACCCCTTGTGGTTATTTGTTACTAAACGAGGACCAAAAAGTGGTATTTACAAGCACCTATTTTCTTGACTATATGGACTTATCCGAGGAAGAAGCAGCCAGTCATATGAGGGATCAATCTCTAAAATCTGCTATTTTCTCTATGGTTGAAAATGTGTTATCCAGCCAAACATTCCAGTATGCACGTCACGAGAAAGCGGCACATGGCTCCTTAAAAGTATACGACCTATTTGGCATACCCATCACCGGAGAGAACGGGAGAGTTCTCTATGTTTTGGAGATGATGCTGGACCGTACCGATGAACTGCTATTTGAACGTAAAAGGGAACAAGAATTTAGAAAGCTGATTGATATGATGAGTGAACTATTAAATGAACAAGAAACGCTAACCAGCGAATATGGATTATCAGAGCAGATCGTTGAACTACAAAATCGTTTAAATGAACTTCTAGAAGGCAAATAGCCTTCTTTTTATCTCGAAAATCAATTGATAAGTAATAATTATTAGGAGGCTTACAAATGATAATAATTAGTGATAACGAATTTGAGTCTACTAACTCGAAACCCAAAAGAGAAAAAGGCAATAATTTGCTTGAAGTCATTGACAACTACGTTGTTTTTGATATTGAAACAACTGGACTCGACCCATATTACGATGAGATTATAGAAATAGGGGCAATAAAAGTTAAAGGGAGTATTGTAGTGGATACTTTTCAAACCCTAATCAAACCCAAAGAAGAAATCAGTCCATTTATAACGAGACTTACAGGTATAACAAACACAATGGTAGAAAATGCTCCTAGTATCGAAGAAAGCATATCAATTTTTTTAGAGTTTGTTGGAAAAAAAATTGTTGTGGGTCATAATGTAAGCTTTGATATAAATTTCGTCTATGACTATTCTGATGGCAATTTTAAAAACGATTATATAGACACCATGAGATTAAGTAGATATCTATTTAAAGATTTTGCCAACCACAAATTAGCAACATTGGTCAAAAATTTTGATATTCATACAGAAGCCTATCATAGGGCAATGGCAGACTGTGAATCCACTAGACAATGTTTTGAATACATTAAAAAACATTTGCAGGAGAAAAGCATTGATATTTCTTCACTTAAGAGAAAGCATATTCCTAGCTTTAGGGCAAGTGATATACACGCAACTGTTACCGAGTTTAATGAAGACAATCCTTTTTATAACAAGATAATTGCTTTTACTGGTGTATTGGAAAGAATGGAAAGAAAAGAAGCAATGCAAATTGTCACCAATTTAGGTGCTACATGCAAAGACACCGTTACTAAGCAAACCAACTATTTAGTTCTAGGCAATAATGACTACTGTCCGTTAATAAAAGGTGGAAAAAGTACTAAACAAAAAAAGGCCGAAGATTTAATACAAAAAGGATATGACTTATCTATTTTATCTGAAAATGTATTTTATGATATGTTAAACGATATAGAAGATGATAAAGATTAGAATGAACAATTTAGATTTTTTATTTTAGAAAGGGGAATATTATGGATAATGATTTTATGGAAATGGACAACAACTTATTTAAGCCATCCATTAGCGAAGACAATGGCTTAAATCTTATTAGAAAAACTGATATAAATATATTATCAGTAGGAATAAGTACTAGAGGTTCTGCTGAAATTAGGATGTTAGAAGGTAATAGTAATCGACATGTTATCGCTACAACAATCGACACAGAGGGATTGGAAGATACTAGAAATATATTAAAAAGCAAAGACTTACTCGATAAAATTGAAGTTAAATATAAAGATGTAGCTGAAAGAATGCCATACGAGGATGAACATTTTGACTTTGTCTACGCTAGATTGGTCTTACATTATTTAGATAACAAGCATTTAGAAAATGCTTTGCATGAATTAAATAGAGTCATGAAAAAAGGTGGTCAACTTTTTATAGTCGTGAAATCTATGGATGACTGGCAAGCAAAGTTAGAAGGTACTACATATTGCGAAGAAACTGGTATAAGCACCTATCCTAAATATAGAACTTTAGGAACAGATGATGTAAAGTACACTTCAAGACGCCTACATACTCCTGAATCAATGAGTCAATTCTTAGAAAAATCAAATTTTAATATACTCCATATAAAAGAATACAAAGAATTACTTTATTCAGATTATATGCGTACCAAAAGTGATTTGCACGAATCTAGTTTAATTGAATTTCTAGCTTCAAAATAATAAATCATTTGATATCCACCCATTAACCTACTTGGAAAGGAGGTGAACACAAAGTAATGGCTGGATATCTTGAAAAAAGAGGAAATAACTCATGGCGACTGACTGTATCACAAGGTTTTGATTCTTATGGAAATCGAATCAAACACACCAAACCATCCAATCTTCTTCTAGCTATGATGCAAATAAGCAACTGGATTTATTTGTTGCAGAAGTAGAAAACGGTATGGTAATGAGTGGTAAGTCGATGACCTTTTATGAATTTACAAACCTTTGGACAAAAGACTACGCAGAACATGAACTCGCTCCCACAACCTATGCTCGGTATAAAGGTATGCTTGAGAGTCGTATATTGCCCTATTTCGGACATTTTAAACCCGATGCAATCAAACCCCCTGCATACATTATGAATTTCTACGATTATCTCTCAAAAGAAACGCAAATCAAAAGACGCAAGAATCATAATAGTGAAAAAACATTAAAACCTTTATCCAGTAAAACTATTTTAGAACATCATAGGTTACTTCGAGCAATGCTTCAAAATGCTGTATACTGGCAATTTCTGTTTGAAAACCCTGCTTCAAGAGTAAGACCACCCAAGTCAAAAAGGCCAAAGATAAAGTACTATGACGATGCAGAATGTAGATTGTTATTGGATGCATTAAAACATGCGGAAATGAAATATCAAATGGCTGTCATCTTGACTTTATTTACTGGTATGCGACGTGGTGAACTCTTAGGACTCACATGGGATGATATCAATCTCAAAGAAGGCTATGTAAATATTGATAAAGCAAATCAGTATTTAGCAGATCGAGGAATCTTCACAAAAGATCCAAAAACAGAAAGCTCTACTCGTGGCATAGCAATTCCAGATACAGTAGTCAAAAGTCTAGTGTCCTATAAAGAGTGGTACAATGAACAAAAAAGATTACGTGGTAGCAAATGGACGGAAACCAACAAACTGTTTGTACAATGGAATGGTAAACCCATTCATCCTGATACCATGAGCAAATGGTTTAAGGACTTTGTCAAAGAACAAAAACTACCACCACTCACATTCCATGGGTTACGACACACCAATGCAACACTACTCATCTCTCAAAACATAGATGTAGCTGTTGTTGCATCAAGACTAGGACATGCACAAATCACAACAACATTAAACTTCTATGTACATCCTGTAGCCTCTCATAATAAGCTAGCAGGAAATGTACTTGAGCAGTTACTGGTCAACTAACTCTTTTTAAAAAAGCACATTACTTTTGGTCATTCCTTGTTTTTGAATGAATTTTAGTGAGATGAGAAAACCTTTGTGTCCCCAAATTGTCCCCAATTTCTCTTTTTCACTAAAAATGAACGAAAAAATAAAAACCTCAAACATTGGGTTGTTCAGGGTTTTTACCTATTGCGAGAGCAGGATTTGAACCTACGACCTTCGGGTTATGAGCCCGACGAGCTACCAGACTGCTCCATCTCGCGACGATTTATAAGGTGCCAATCAGATTTGAACTGATGATGAAGGTGTTGCAGACCTTGGCCTTACCACTTGGCTATGGCACCAATAGTCCGTACGGGAATCGAACCCGTGATACCGCCGTGAAAGGGCGATGTCTTAACCGCTTGACCAACGGACCACGAAACTCCTCAAGTAGGGCTCGAACCTACGACCCTTCGGTTAACAGCCGAATGCTCTACCGCTGAGCTATTGAGGAAAGCTAAAAGCATTATAACATGCTATTTGCGCAATGTCAATTTAAATCTCTTTAAAAATGACTAATTTCAACTTATTTTTCATTGGTTCGTTCGTATTTTGGAACAGTTCATAATCCATATTTATTATTATATTCTCATCTTCATTTTCTATACTTACTTTGTTCGTTTTTAGTACTAAATCGATTATGCCAAACTCCATTAAAAGTTGAAAATTACTTGCGTTCCTTGTATCAAAAACCATTTCGGACTCTCTTAAAATCTTAACAATATTCTCTTTAAAGTATATCTCTATTCTACACAATCTCTTCTCTTCATTTATGTATTCAAGCAAACATCGTTCTCCATCTGCCTGATATCTATCTATACTATATTCCGTATTACACACTTCTGTTCCATCCTGAATCAAATTTAGAGTAAATTTTCGCATCACTTACCCGCTTTGCTTGTCATGGATAAGATGTTGATATGATTTGTGAATACCAACTTATTCTTTTCCTTTTGCTTTTTAACCGCAAGCTCTAGCAATTTATCAACCAACTCATCAAAGTGTATCCCTGTGGCTTCCATCAGATAGTATGACAACGATCCGGGGATGGTGTTGATCTCGTTTACATAAATATTCCCTGCCACTGAATCCATCAGAAAATCTACTCTTGCAACACCAGATGCATTTAAAGAGATAAACGCAAGTTTTGCAAGCCTGCTGACTGCATCTGG
>JAVBPT010000017.1:0-17886 GCA_031549455.1 Eubacteriales bacterium | reverse complement strand
ATCCTGGCGCTCAATGCGGCTGTAGAAGCAGCGAGGGCGGGAGATGCAGGAAAAGGGTTTGCAGTGGTAGCAGAGGAAGTAAGAAGTCTGGCGGCAAAGAGTGCAGAAGCGGCAAAGAGCACAGAGGGGATCATTCAAAACAACATCACGCTTTCTGAAAAGGGAGCGACCATTTCAAAAGAGGTGGAGGACGTGATTACAACCGTTTCAGATATCATTAATAAGGTAAATAGTATTGCACAAGACACAGTAGAAGCCAATACGCAACAGCTTATTGCTTCTGAACAGATTAATGCAGGGATTAAGGAGATTGAGGGAAAAGTACAAAACAATGTGAGCAATGCTGAACTGGCAAGCGATTCAACCAAAACCCTCTCTTACAACTCTCATAGTCTAAGAGCGGTTGTGCAAGAACTTAGAAGGATAGTAGAAGGAGAAAAAAGTAGTTTATAAAACTACTTTTTCCCTTGAAGATTAAAAAAAATGTGGTATAGTAATCATATGAGGAAGGTGCAAAATGATTAATCTAAATTCACTTATGGGGACAAGCCTAGACGGCTTAACCGATACAAATATCATTAAGAATGAATCAGATGTTGAAAAGTTCAAAGAGCTTTTTCTAAATATCCAGGAGAATACAACGATTGATACGGAGAAAGAGAATGAGAAGCTAAAAGAAGCGTGTCAGGAATTTGAAACCTATTTTATTAAGCAATTATTTAAAAGTATGAAGAGCACGATTAATAAAGAGAATCTTATTGGATATAGTAAGGCGGAGGAAACATTTACGGATATGCTGGATGATGAATACTCCAAGAAGATCACAGAGGCGGGTGGAATTGGACTTGCCAATATGCTCTATAAACAAATGAAGAGAGAAAATGGGTAAAAGGTGAACCAATGTTTGTAAAGATTTTATGGATCCTGCTTATTCTGTTTTTGGGGCTTTTGGCTTTGATTTGTGTTCTATCTTTTATACCTATTCGATACTTTATTCGAGCACAAAAAGAGGGGAGTGAGTTGGATTATGAAGTAAATCTTCATTATCTTCTCAAGATCATACAACTTCATGTATATCAAAAAAAGGTGTACATCCTCCTTCTTTATTTCATTCGATGCAGATTGTTCGATTTTGAGACGCCAAGAGAAGACCGGGAAGAAGAAAAACAGAAAAAGGGGAAGCAAAGGGTAACCTTTCATCGGCTGATGTATCGTTTAAAAACGCGAATATATAAGCATACTAAGCTTATATCAGAACTTCATAAGTACCCACACAAGATGGAGCTCATTCGGATTTTACTCCAACTATTAGATGAGGTTTCTGCGATTACAAAGCCAAAGAAAAAGCGGGTTGATATTGAGATTGGTGCGGGGAATTCAGCCTTAACGGGCAAGATTTATGCGTATGCCTCGGCTTACCTTGCTAAATATGATGGCTTCTATATTACACCTAATTTCAAAGAAAAACAATTTGACTTCCATATGGAGCTGAATGGATATATTACACCAAGGACGATGCTATTTTTAGCTCTTAAATATTTAAAATATGAACCGATCAAGTCTTTATTTAAACATAGAAAGGATTAGAGTTATGAAAAAAGAAAAAGAGGACTGTACCTTGGATAAAACAGGTAAACTTTTACAGCAACTAGAAGAATTTATCAGAACCAAGTCGGTTATTGGTGAACCGTTTATTACAAATGATATGACCATTATACCAATCATTGATGTCAGCTTTGGTCTTGGATTTTCTGTGAAGAACAAAAAGGAGGACGACCTAGCAAGTGGTGGGATGGGAGCCAATATCACGCCCAATTCTTTCTTGATCATACGGGATGAGGAGGTTAGGCTTGTAAGCATTAAGAATTCAGGAACAATTGGAGAACTTTTGCCTCTGGTTTTTAAGGAAGTAGAAAAGTATTTAAAACCTAGAAAGGATTCATTATGATTAGTTTCTTAAAAGGCTTTTTGATGGAACAGGAGAGCAATCAGGTGGTCCTAAATGTAAATAATGTTGGGTTTTGCATTACCGTACCTAGCTCTGATCTCATGGAGATCAGTCAGTGTGATGAGGTGAGTTTACATACCTATCTACATGTGAGAGAGGACTCCATGGAGCTATATGGATCAGTAAGCAAGGATACGATGTTTGTCTTTAAAAAGCTGATTGATGTATCTGGGATCGGACCCAAAGGAGCTATGAATATCCTATCCAGCATGCCCTCTCAGGAATTGATAAAGGCGATTATTCGAGAAGATACCACGAGTCTTAGTAAATGTCCTGGCGTTGGAAAGAAAACCGCTGAGAGAATGGTTTTAGAGTTAAAAGATAAGTTTAAAAATGTTAGTCGAGATGAATCTCCGGTTAGCTGTGAGATTCCAAATAGTATAAAAGATGAGGCAATTGAAGCACTCATGAATCTGGGGTATAAGAAATTTGATGCAACCAGAAGAGCGGAGGCCGCTTATCGCGAGGAGCTTGAGTTAGAAGAGATCATTAGGATAGCATTAAAAGAATAATGCTATTTTCAATATAAAGATTGACAAAATTTGGAAAACGTGATATGATATGGAACAGTATAAAATAAAGAATGAGGTAATTTAATGGATAAGAGAATGAAAGACTTTTGGGATAATTATGTATTGAACTTTGCACCATATGCAGGAATATCTGTGGACGATTTGAATGAGCGAGGAAGAGAAGCTTTTGGGCTTTCTAGAGCAGAAGAAGAATCGGTACCAAGAAGATTACTTGATGAAGCAACTGAAGAAGCAATATTAGGTGGTTTAGGAATAGATCCTTCGGCTGGGACGACAATCTATATGGCTCCGGATGACTGTATTGTAATTGAAGGAATCTAAGAAATAGGAAATGAGGTGGCCTCATGTGGCTCTTTATACCAAGCGTTAGAAATAAAGGATATTATGAAGAAAGATTGATTTCTGCTGTAGCTTCAAAAGGGAACCCTAAGTTGTCATCTGATCCAACCAGAGCAGAGGTTGGAGCCAATGGTTTTACTTTTTCTGAAGAAAACAGAAAACAAGGGACCCATACAAAGCCGGACTTAAATTTGTCTACACAAGACCTTCTATCGTTTAGGGAAGCATTTGGAACATTGCTTGCCACATATGATATGGGAGAAGGGTTGAATCAATATACAGCTATTCTGGATTCTATGGACCCAAGGAGCGAATTTGATATCACACTTTAGGGAGTTAGAGATCCATGCAAAAAAAGTGGTGCGGGGGTGACACGATGCAAATAAAATATCCACGGAAAATGCACGGTGGTGTATTGTGGGCAAAAATAGAAATTCTTGAAAATGTTTTATCTCCTTTATTTAAAACAAAATAGATTAGATAAAGGAGATAAAACAAATGAATTATGAAGAGAAAAAAATTGTTGGAATTATCGCCAGTCATGTTGAGCCTTCTATTGCACTTAATGTTATAGGTCACCTTGCTGTTGCGATTGGTAAATATTCTGATAGCGAAATAATGGGGAAAAGGATAATTACGGATAAAACAGGTGTAAACCATCTGGGCATTAGTAAGTTTCCTTTTATAATCACTAAAGTCAAAGCAGGGAAACTGAAATTGGCGATCGATGCTGCAAAAAGTAATCCCAATTTATTGATTGCAGATTATCCAAAGGACATGTTTGATACGAGGACAGATGAAGAATTAGTTGAATCTGTCGAGAGTAAAGAGAATGATAAATTAGAATATTTAGGTGCGGTTATTTACGGGAATACAAATGATGTAAATGAAATAACCGGTAAATTTCAATTGTGGAGAATAGACTAAATTTTACACATACAATAAGTAGATATATAAATACCTTATACAACTGGGAATAGTTCCAGATATAATTTTTAAAATTAATGGTTTTGAATTTGACACTTTAACAGATAGAGAAGATGATGAAGAAATTGGAAGTTAGGATTTTTTTATTCATACTTCATGCGAAGAGAACATATACATACCTTATACAACTCGTATAAGGTATTTTAATGAATTTAAAGAAGATTTTAATTATATTTTTTCTTGTATTTTATCTACTCACTTATGCCGCTTTTTCCTACGCAGAGGAGAAGTTAAATTTCTTTGACCTTCATGCACAGAGTGCGATTGTGGTAGATTCTGGAAGCGGACGCATTCTTTTTGGAAAGAACATTAATGAAAAAAGGGCCATGGCAAGTACGACCAAAATTATGACCTGTCTTTTGGCGTTGGAATCCGGAAAGCTAGAGGAGACCGTTACAATCTCAAAAAATGCAACCAAACAACCGGAGGTCAAACTTTTTGTGAGGGAAGGAGAGAAGTTTAAACTGGCTGACCTATTATATCCATTAATGATGATTTCTTCAAATGACGTGGCGGTTGCAGTTGCAGAGCATTTAGGTGGGAGTGTAGAAGGTTTTGCAACACAGATGAATCAGAAAGCAGATGAAATCGGGATGGAAAATACAAATTTTGTCACACCAAATGGCTTAGATCCAGATGATTATAGTCATTATTCGACCGCCTACGACATGTCTCTTTTGGCAATTTATGCCATGAAAAACACTGAATTTGTTCGAATCATCAATACAAGAAATGCCATTATCCAAACTTTGGGAGAAAAAACCAGAAGCTTTACCTTTAGCAACACAGATCGACTTTTGGATAGTTATCCGGGTGCCAACGGCATTAAGACGGGATTTACCAATAAGGCGGGACAATGTTTTGTGGGCGCCGCCAAGCAGGAAGAAATGCAACTTGTTTCTGTTGTCCTGGGGAGCGGGTGGGGCGGACAAAACAGTTATAAATGGGCAGATACTCAGAAATTGTTAAATTTTGGATTTAAGAATTTTGATTCTGAGAAGGTGATAGAGCAAAATCAGGTTTTCAAAGAAAATGTAAAAATCAGGAAATCAAAGAACGAAACAATTTCCATCTTATCCCAAGATGAGATTTATATGGCTCTGAAGAAGGGGGACCTGGATAAGATGAAAGTGGTGTTATATTATCCGGAGGAATTAATCGCTCCCATTTATAAAGATGAGAAAATTGGGATGGCAAAGGTCTATGTTGGGGACGAATATGTACTGGATCTGGATCTTATCTCCTCGAGGTCGGTCGATCGAAATACCATTGCCAGTAACCTGATCAAAATTGTGAAAGCGTTGTATTTCAATGTTCTGGAAGATAAAAAAAGACTTTTCTAAAAAGAGAATAGCCTTTTTAAAGGGATATAACTATTCGCAAAAGACAACTTTTACGAACAATAGTATATGAGAATACTGCAGGCAATACCCACATTTAACGATTCGGCATTGCCATTCATTCGAATTTTGACCCTCTCATCTGAGATCTCTAAAATCTCTTCACTAACTCCTCTTGATTCGTTTCCAATCACTACACAAAGTTTGTCATTTTTTTTCAGATCCATTTCGTCTATATAACTTGTGCTATTTAAATCGGTGGATAAAATTTTAAATCCATTTTCCTTTAACCTTTTTATGTATTCGACGTTTTCGACTTCTTCTATAATCGGCACTCTAAATATTGATCCCATTGTGGATCTCACCACTTTGGGATTATATAATTCCACACTATTTTTGGATAGCAAAATGCCATCAAGTCCAAAGGCATCAGCACTTCGTATAATTGTACCTAGGTTACCAGGGTCACTCACTGAATCTAGCAAAAAGATTCTGGCTCTTTTTTTATGGATCACTGGTTCCAAATCATATTTCTTCTTCTGAACCACGGCCAAAATGCCTTCGGGCGTTTGCATGGTTGAAATGGAATCAAATACCTTTTTGGATGACACGTTTAAATCGATTTTAAGACACGATTCCAAATCGGCCAATGGTTTTATATGCATCATTTTAAAGTCCTCAGAAATTAATAGATATAAAATTTGTGTTGGGTCATTTAGTTCTTGAATCAGTTTGATTCCTTCCACAACATAGGCATTTTCATTTTCTCGAACTTTCTTATCGTGATTTAAAGCATATATGAATTTAATTAACTTATTTTCTCTACTTGTAATCATCATATGAACACCTCTAAAACATTTCGGCGGGAACAATTGCAACAACAAGATCGCCGGGCTCAATTTTATAATCTGGTAATGGAGACACATTTAGATTTTTTTCCGCATTATTTTCATTTTTGATTGCAATTACATTAATGTTTTCGGTGCGTCTAAGATCAAGTTCAGAAAGTGTTTTTCCGACCCAATCTTTTTTAATACGCATCTCAATAATTCGATAATCAGAAGAAAATTCAAGCACATCTACAATATTTTTCTGCATTAAGTTTGCGGCAATACGAACACCCATTTCGGCTTCTGGTAAAATCACCTTCTCGACCCCAATTTTTTCCAAAACAATTTTATGTCTTAAATTTCTTGCTTTGGCCACAATATACTTCACGCCCAATTCTTTTAATAAAACCGCCGTCATAATGCTATTTTCGATATCATTTCCAATAGCCAAAATGGCCACATCCATGTTTTGAACCCCCAGTGTTTTCAAAACATTAATATCTGTACAATCGGCTTGAACAGCTTTTGTTGCCTTGTCTGCAATTAGCTCAACAAGTTCTTTATCTGAGTCAATGGCAAGCACGTCATAATTATGCTTGGATAATGTTTCAGCCACACTCAAACCCAATCTTCCAAGCCCTATTACAACATATTGCGTGTCTTTTTGGTCAAATTCCATATGATTACTCCTACCCTATAATTATTTTTTCTTCTGGATATGTGATAAGGTTATTTCCCCTGTTCTGATAGCTTAATAACGAGAGCGCGACAGTAAATAGACCGGCCCTGCCAACAACCATAAGGCAAATAAGAATCAGTTTGCCAACAACGGTTAGACTTGCAGTAATGCCAAGGCTAAGACCTGTTGTACTAAATGCAGATGTGACCTCAAAAAGTGCCTCCATAAAGCTACAGTTTTCCGAAATATTTAAAAGCATGGTGCCAAATATGATCACACTGATTCCTAGAAAGAATACAGCCAGTGCCTTTTTAATTGAATCCAATGGAATGGTTTTTCCGAACACCACAGTTTTTTCATCGCCATCTAGAATGGAGAAAATAGTAATCAGTAAGACTGCTAAGGTAATGGTTTTGATGCCTCCAGCAGTTCCTACTGGAGACCCGCCGATGGTCATAAGCAGAATAATTACAAATTTACTTGAGTTTGTAAAATGCGATAAAGGAATGGTAAAGAATCCTGCGGTTCTGGCTGAAATGGAATGAAACAAGGAAGCTAAAATCCTTTCCGGAATAGGCAGTGAGGCCATCGTATTCGGATTATAGGATTCGATAACAAAGATCAGGATGGTTCCAATTAAGATTAATACAGCCGTGGTGATCATGACAATCTTGGAATGCAGATTTAATCGTTTGAGTGATGAAAAAATATTTTTTCGATGAAAAAGACTATTTTGAATGGTTTCATATAAATCCTTAATAACGTAAAATCCAATTCCGCCAAGTACGATTAGTACCATGAGCGTCAGGTTTAAAAGATATGAACCACGAAATGGCGCGAGACTTGAATCGCCGATCAAATCAAAGCCTGCATTACAAAAGGCAGAAATCGCATGGAAAATAGAAAAAGCAATCCCCTTCCCTATTCCATATTTTGGAATAAATTGGAAAGCGAGAAAGAATGCACCCACGCTTTCCATAATAAATGCAAAGCTAAAAATGCGTTTTGTCATCTTCACAAGGCCTTGTGAGGTATATTGATTAAAAGATTCTTGGATTAGGATTCGTTCTTTTAGTTTGATTTTCTTTCCCAAAAACATAAGAAAAAGGGACACAAAGGTCATAAAACCAAGTCCACCAATTTGTATTAAAGTGATCACCACCAATTTTCCAAAAAAACTAAAACGGGATGCCGTGCTAACAACTGTAAGACCTGTTACACACATCGCAGAGGTTGCAGTAAACAAAGCATCTATATACTTTATTCCAATATTTGTATGGCTAATGGGTAAATAAAGTAAAAAGCTACCGAATAGAATAATTGAAATATATCCAAGAAGCAAAACTTTTGCAGGAGACTTTCTCATTTTTCCCTTCCTTATGCTTCATTGAGTTGAATATCTCGTACTCTGCCAAATAGATTTTGATTTCCAAGCTCCTTATTTGCAGAATCCAGAAATTCCAGTCCAATCTTCTTCGTAATTTCTGTTTTTGACATCTTCCCTGAAACATGATTTTTATAAAAATTCATTACATCTGTATAGTTATATCGGTCAGTATATTTTTTTGCTTCAGTGTCAAATTCCTCTTTAATTTGTCTTAAATAAGGTGAGTTGCCTCCTCTTACGGCCTCAATCTCAATTCCAACCTCCCTTATCTTTTGGTTTATACTGTTTAGTTCTGAATGGATAAAGGCGGCGGAAGTAATAAATGCAGCTAGAGCTAAGAAGCCCAAAACAGGACTGGTGGTCATTAGTGCAATTGCGATTAGCATTCCGGCTTGTGCGGAAAGAAGCTCAAGTTGAATGATTTCTCTCTTTTTTTCCATTCTTCTTTTTAAATCTAAAAAATTAAATTCAATTTGATGTTTAATCAATTAAAGTTTTCGCTCATTTGAGAGCATAATATATTTTAAAACATTTATTTTAATCTGATTCAGATCCAAAAAACGCTTTTTCACTAGAGATTCTTTAAACTGATCATAGGATATAACCTTTCCGTGATTCAAATCAAAAGCGTCTTCTAAGTTAGAATGTCTTATTAAATCGATCTTATCTTCCTCTTTCTGTTGCCCATTTTTGGTGAGAATGGTTTCTCGGAATGCAATGTTATCCGCTTTTTTAACTTCTTCTCGCTTCACTTCTTCAATCTTTTTCAATTCCTTTTCAATCAAATCAATTAGGGAATCAAAAATAATCTGGTGTTTTTGTTCCTCTTGGTTCCCACTTTCTGTATCCACATAATCATCTAAATAAAGCCAGAGCATATCGGCATGAATGTTTTTATAAAAATCTTGAAGCACCAAAATTTTGGAGTTTTCGCTCATTGCTAAAAAACTCTTAAATATAGTATAATACGTATTTTGATCCTTATTCCTGCTTTCTGACATTTTCACTTCCTTATATAAGTGTATTATATTCGTTTTTTAGAGAAAATTCAAGTAAAAATGGACGAAATATTGAATACTTCTGAATATTTATCCCTTCATTTTATATAGGTGATTGAACAAGGTTTAAAGCTTGAATTTTCCTAATTCGTAAGCTGATTTATTGTGTTTATAGAGATACAATTCGACATATCCCACCTTAATCAACGTATCCTTCCTGCTGATGATCTTATTCTGGACCAATTTATTAATCAATGTATCCTTTAGTGTGCTTGCTTGCATTTTATCATCATTGTTCAAATGTATTTCCGCCTCAACAAAAAAACCTAAATTTTCTAAGATGTCGTAAGAAACGATGATATCCCGATCTAGTCGGTATTGAATTCTTTCTTTTTGGATTTTTGCAAGCTCAATGAAATGTTCATTTTTTAGGAATGTTTCCAGATTGTCAAATGAATCAGCGGGATGGATAGCAAGTCCATTAAGTAGAGAGCAAAAAGAGGGATTCTGAGAATGAATCGCCTCGGGGTTGAAGCTTGACTCTGTACAATACAAATGTTCTATATCCCCATTCATCTTAAAGTCAACCTTCTGATTATTGCGAAGTCTAAAAAAACACCCTTTTTTTAAGAGCAGATAGTCTTTGGTATCATAATAAAGGTCAACTATTTTCTGCTCCTTCATCTTCTCCAATATAGGTGGAATATTAAACTGTTCTACTTTAAATTTGAGTTCAAATTCGATCATAATTATCCTTTTTCTTTAGTATATCAGAGAAAATAAAAAAATGATAGCAATCATTTTTTACTCTAATCTCTGTGTCCCATCTGCTTCGATGGTATAATTATTTTTATAGATCAATTCATTTACTTGTTTAAACTGATACCCCTTATGGATCAGTTCATCTAAAATCTCTGGTAAAGCAAGGTGTGTATACTTGCTTCCAAGGTGAAATGAAATGATGCTTCCATTTTTCAAATCTTTGTTCTGCGTGACGTTGTTTACAAGCTGGTTGATGCCGTATTCCTTCCAGTCTAGGGAGTCAATATTCCACTTGATGGGATAATAGTTATGTTTATGAATCGCATCCAAAATCACATTGTTATACTCACTATAAGGACTTCTAAAACTCGTCATGTCAATGTTTAAGAGTTCATTAACAGTGTCATGACATGCCTTTAATTCATTTGAAAAAGCATTCTGTTGCATGTTGATGAGATGGGTATGGGTCTGGGAGTTGTTTCCAATTTCATGGCCCTCCGCATAGATTTTTGCAAGGTCCTCAGTATATTTTCTAGCCCATACACCCGTTACAAAAAAAGTAGCCTTGGCATTATGCTCTTTAAGGGTTTTTAGCACATCACTTAGGCCATCATTGTTCCATGCACAATCAAAGGTTAATGCAAGTTCATTTTTGATGGTATCCACTGAACAGATTGGTTTAATCTTTTTAACATTGGTCACGCTATTATATACACTAATTAAGTATTCTTTAGAGCCAACAAGGGCCGAAAGAAAGATCGCAAAAATCAGAATAAACCGAAAAAGTTGTGGTTTGTTAAATATATATAGCTTCATCGTACGCTCCACATAAGATTGCATACTAAACTATATGTCAAAATAAGAAGATTATGCCTTAACTGAATAGTTTTTTAATGGTATTCAGAAACTTTTTCTTTGTTTGATAGGTATCCTCACTGGATTCCTCATTAAAACTTTTTAAAAGCTCTTTCTGTTTTGAGGTGAGCTTGGTAGGAACCTCCACTTTTACAATAACATATTGGTCTCCGCGAATATTTTTATTTCGCAGACTGGGAACACCCTTTCCTCTTAGTCTGAACTTTGTTCCTGTTTGCGTTCCTTCTTTAATGGTGTATTCCACTTTTCCGTCGACAGTTGGAACCACGAGTGTGGCACCAAGTGTTGCATCCACAAATGAAATTGGCATTTCGCAATAGATATCAGTCCCTTCACGCTCAAAGAGTTCATGTTCTTTTACATAGATGGTAATCAATAAATCTCCATTTGGAGCGTTTTTATCACCTGCTTCTCCTTTTCCTTGCATTCGGATGGTTTGACCATCCGAAATTCCGCAAGGAACGTCCACTTCGATTACTTTATTTTCTTTTATTCTTCCGTTTCCGTTACAATAGCTACATTTTTCTTTTATAATCTCACCGGTCCCATCACAATCTGGGCAAGTTACGATGTTGGTCATATTCCCAAACAAGGTTTGCCTGGTTTGACGGACCTCTCCTTGACCATTACAGGTACGACATTTTTCAGTCGAACTTCCTGGCTTGGCGCCAGTTCCATCACACTTATGACAGGTTTCATAAATAGGTACATTGATCTTTTTGGTGACACCAAACACGGCTTCTAGGAAATCGATTTGCATTCTCATGTGTACGTCTTGACCACGCATTGGTCCCCGTTGTTGACGTCTTCCAAAAAGCTCTCCGAAAATATCATAGGCATCCGAAAAACCTGAAAATCCAGAGAAACCTGAAAAACCGCCTGCTCCGCCACCACCATTAGTGAAAGCATCTGAACCAAATTGGTCATATGTGCTACGTTTACTTTTATCACTCAAAACCTCATAGGCTTCATTGATGTCCTTAAATTTTTGTTCAGCTTCTTTGTTATCTTTATTGGAGTCAGGGTGGTACTGTTTAGCAAGCTTTCTAAAAGCCTTTTTGATCTCCTCATCACTTGCATTCTTTTCTATTCCTAATGTTTTATAATAATCTTTGCTTGCCACGTTTGTTCTCCTCATAGCGATGTCAGAGTATGCACTCTGACATCAGTCTTATTTATTCTTTTACCTCTTTATAATCGGCGTCCACTACATCGTCCGGCGTAGGACTACCAGCCTGTTCGGCATTCTCTGTACCAGCTGCTGTTTGCGCATTTTGATATATTTTTGTGGAAACCTCCCCAAAAGCAGTGGTTAGATCTTCTTTAGCTTTTTTAATGCTTTCTACATCCTCATCCCGCACATTATCAATTGGATTTTTTTCTAAAATGTCTTTTAAAACTTTTAGCTTTTCTTCTAATGTGTTTTTATCGGATTCGGTAATCTTGTCTTTTAATTCATTCAGCGTTTTTTCGGTTTGGAATACCATGGAGTCTGCATCATTTCGTACATCGATCTTTTCCTTCTTCTTCTTATCTTGCTCTGCAAAACTTTCAGCCTCTTTTACGGCTTTTTCGATATCCGCATCTGAAAGGTTTGTGCTTGCCGTAATGGTAATACGTTGTTCTTTTCCTGTTCCAAGATCCTTCGCAAAAACATTTACAATTCCATTGGCATCAATATCGAATGTCACCTCAATCTGTGGGATGCCACGCGGTGCTGGTGGGATGCCGTCTAATTTAAAGTTCCCAAGGAGTTTATTATCTCTCGCAATGGATCGTTCACCCTGGTAAACCATAATATCGACAGCGGGTTGGTTATCCGCTGCGGTAGAGAATACTTGACTCTTCTTTGTTGGAATGGTGGTGTTTCTATCAATTAGTTTGGTGAATACGCCTCCAAGTGTTTCGATTCCAAGAGACAGTGGGGTTACATCCAGAAGGAGAATTTCTCCTGCGCCCGCTTCCCCTGAAAGTTTTCCGGCTTGTATCGCTGCTCCAACCGCAACACACTCATCTGGGTTAATGCCTTTAAATGGTTCTTTTCCGGTTAGTTCTTTTACAAGCTCTTGCACTTTTGGGATTCTTGTGGATCCACCAACAAGGAGCACCTTGGTTAACTCGGATGCGGACAATCCAGCATCCTTTAAAGCATTTTGTACTGGTATTTTGGTTGATTCTATCAAATCTTTAATTAAATCCTCAAACTTTGCTTTTGTTAGTGTAATGTCTAAGTGTTTTGGGCCGTCCTGATTGGCTGTGATAAATGGTAGATTGATGTTGGTTGTGGTGCTGCTGGATAGTTCTTTCTTTGCCTTCTCAGCTGCTTCTCTTACTCTTTGCATCGCCACTTTATCGCTACTTAAATCAATTCCTTCTTTAGATTTAAATTCAGCCACGATATAATCCATAGCGCGTTTATCGAAATCATCGCCTCCTAGGTGATTGTTTCCACTTGTTGCAAGCACTTCAATGACACCGTCTCCAATTTCGATTACGGAAACATCAAAAGTTCCGCCGCCAAGGTCATACACCATAATCTTTTGTTCATGCTCATTGTCAAGACCATAGGCAAGCGCTGCCGCGGTTGGTTCATTAATAATTCTCTTTACATCTAGTCCGGCAATTTTTCCGGCATCTTTTGTAGCCTGACGTTGGCTATCGGTGAAATAAGCAGGAACAGTGATTACTGCTTCATTAACTGCTCCGCCAAGGTAGCTTTCCGCATCTTGCTTTAATTTTTGTAAAATCATTGCAGAGATTTCTTGCGGTGAATATTTTTTATCATTAATATTGACCTTATAATCTGAACCCATATGTGTTTTAATAGAAGCGACTGTATTGTCTGGATTGGTTACAGCCTGACGCTTTGCAGCCTCTCCCACCAGTCTTTCTCCTGACTTTGTAAAAGCTACGACAGAGGGGGTGGTTCTTATTCCTTCTGCATTTGCTATTACAACCGGTTTGCCACCTTCCATTACAGCAAGACAGCTATTGGTTGTTCCTAAATCGATTCCTATAATTTTTCCCATTTTTTTTCCTCCTAATTTACAACTTTGACCATACTAGGTCGAATCACTTTATCATTATATTTATATCCCTTTTGAAACTCCTCCACAATTTGGTTTTCGGGAAATTCTTTATTTTCTTCATGTGCTACCGCATTATGTACCTCTGGGTTAAATGATTCGCCCAGCGCCAAAACCATTTCCACACCAAGTTCGGCAAAGATTTTGCCAAACTCATTTTGCATCATGACTACACCATCATAAATTGCTTTTTGTTCGTCTGTCAACTCCTCCATCCTGATTTGGCCTAATGCACGGTCACAGGTGTCCACGACTGTTAAAAATTTGGTGACGGTATCCATCACGCCTTTATCATACATGTCTGCTTTTTCTTTAGTGGTCCGTTTTCTAAAATTGTCGTATTCAGCCATCGTACGTAAAAGTTTATCCATGTGGCTATTACATTCGCCCTCTTTCTGGTCCAAAAGCTTTTGGAGATCCAAAATTGCCTCTTTGACCTCTTGCTCATTTTCTTTATTTGCATTCTTTTGATTTTCCTTAATTTGTTCGACTGCATCGTTTAGAACATCCTTTTGTTCACTCATCTTACGTTTTTCCTTCCTTTACATATTTGCTCATCTCCTCCGTGATAGTTTGAAGAAGAGAGAGGGTTGTGCTGTAATCCATCCTTCGTGGACCGATAATTGAAATGAGACCCTGACGATCTCCATCAATTTCATATCGGCAGGTGATCAAGCTACAATCCTTAATTTCTTTATATTCGTTCTCTTTTCCGATTCGAATCACCACGTCTTTTTCGCCATTCAGTTCTTGCTGAATGAGTTGTGGTAGTAGAGAATTATCTTGAATAATATCAATCAGATCTTTGGCAGCACTTGCATCATTAAATTCAGGGTAGTCTAAGATGTTGGTGATGCCAGAAGTATAATATTCGGGTTGATCGATCTCATTAATCAAATTTGAGATAATCTCGAGGACGGGATCGAGTATGGCCATATATTTTCCAAGTTTATGCTTAACATTTGCAATTAAGTCCAGATTAATTTCCTCTAATGTTCGTTCATCCAGGCTTTGGTTTAAAATTCCTGTGATCATGTCGAGTGTTTCTTGAGTTAATGAAAAGTCTGTCTTAATCAGATTATTTTTGACCACGTCTCTATTGATCACCGTAATTAGTAGTACAGAATCAATATCGATTGACAAAAGTTGAATATATTTAATGGTAGATTTCTTAGAGTGTGGTTTTGAAACAATGGTTGGATATTTAGTCAAATAGGAAACCAGACCCGACAAATCCTTGATCAGATTATCCAGACTGTTATAAGAACGTTTAAATAGTTCTCGTATTTGCTGAATCGTTTTTTTATCAATTTTACCATTTTTGGATAATTGGTCTACATATAATCTGTAACCTTCATCAGATGGAATTCTACCAGATGAGGTGTGTGGTTGGACAATCAAGCCGAGATCCTCAAGATCAGCCATCTCATTACGAATGGTGGCGGAACTAATACCCATATCATATTTTTTAACAATGGTTCTCGAACCAACCGGTTCTGCCGTCTTAATATAGTCATTGATAATGGCTTCGAGAATCTTGATTTTCCTTTCATCAAGCTTCATTTGCTCACTTCCTTTTTATATTAGCACTCATTGTTTTGGAGTGCTAATAGATTTATACCATATGTTTTTTATTCTGTCAATAAAAAAATAATATATTTTAAAATATATTATTTTAATCACACATTCACTTTTTATTCGAATTCTGCATCGGTTTCTGGGTATGGATCACATAAAAAGGTAGTTAATTCAGGATTAAATGCTTGCAGTTCTTCACGTTTTGAAATTTGTACAGGATGGTTTAAATAACTACTAACTTTGCTCATTACGCTCTTTATTTCTTCGCTACAAAATGCTTCTTCTGCTAACTGAATACCATTTTCCATTGTGCAGTCCATACAGCGTAGACCACTAGAGTCTGCGTATACATAGTCATGTAGAGTTGGATCGTGTTCGAGATGGAATTTTTTTTGGTACACACCATCGGATGAGGTGAGATGATATTCTAGCGCTCGTACATTCTTGATATCCCTTCCGTAATAATTATAAAAGAATGCTAGCCTTTCTTTCCCGGTATTTTTGGTATTATAATAATCAAATAGGAAGCCGTCTTTCATTATTTTTGCTGTAAACAGAACAATTGAATTTGCTGATAGATCGTTGATTTTAAGCCTTATAAAGTCTTTTTTCATCTTATTTCTCCGTTTTATATTCTCATCATTATAACGCATATTACAGAAATTGTAAATAGTTTTGCCTTGCTTTTGGGGAATGAAAAAGGTATAATGTATTACCAAAGGACAAAACTATGAATGATTATTTATTATCAGCGACTGATGTATCGGGAAATGTAAGGGTGCTCATTTGCTATACAAAAGAGATGGTGGAAAATGCGAGAAAGATTCACGATACCACTCCCACTGCTTCTGCCGCACTAGGACGGACGCTCACAATGGTTTCCATGATGTGCTATACCCTAAAAGGTGAGAAGGACTTGATCACCGTAAATATAAAAGGAGACGGACCTGTTCGAAATATTCTTGCGGTCGGAAATAGCAAGCTTGAGATTAAAGGAACGATTGCCAATCCAAATGTGGATGTTCCGTTTCATGAAAATGGAAAGTTGAATGTGAAGGCGGCGATTGGGTCTGGGAGTCTCAGTGTTATAAAGGATTTGGGATTAAAAGCACCTTATAGCGGCACAATTGAACTGGTATCAGGAGAGATTGCAGAGGATTTTACATATTATTTTGCTGTATCTGAACAAACCCCATCCTCTGTCGGACTTGGAGTATTGGTAGACACAGACGGATCGATTAAGCATGCGGGTGGATTTTTTCTATCACTTCTTCCGGATGCGGATATACAGATTGTTGGCAGACTAGAAAAAAATTTAGAACAATTGTCTTCCATCACCACCCTTTTTAATCAAGGGGAAACGTGCGAGGATATATTAAAACAACTCTTTAAAGAGATCGACTACAAAATTTTGGATCAAAGAGAGGTAAGCTATCACTGCAACTGTTCGCTCGAAAGGGTCGCTACTGCGCTGGCAAGTCTTTCTGCTAAAGATTTGCAGGAGATTATTCAGAACAACCAAAAAGTGGAGGTTTCTTGCCAATTTTGTAATAAAAAATACCTTATCGATGGGGATAAGCTAAAAGAAATAGGAGGGCTGGAATGATCATAAGAAACTTTTCCTTAGTTGTAAAGGCGGTTATCATTAAGGATGGGAAAGTACTTCTCCTTAGAAAATCAGATCATGAAATGAATGCAACTAAAATTAACAAATATATCAAACTAGATATGCCGGGCGGCGCCATTCAGTTCTTTGAGAAGAACACGGAAGGATTAAGAAGAGAAATCAAAGAAGAAACAGGATTGCATGTAAACATTGTAAAGCCGATTGGTGTGTATGATGCGATCAAATCACATATTCATCTTACTGTGATTACCTATTTATGTACTTGTCAAACCACCAATGTGAGCCTGAGCTATGAACATGATGAGTATTACTGGCTAACCTCAGAGGAGCTTGAAAATTTTGAGATGCCGGGTTGGCTTAAGAAGTATTATTTGATCGCATTAGAAGAACATAAAAATATGAAAGAGTTAAATTTGTTAGATAATAAGTAAAAAGGGAACTAAACCGGTTAGTTCCCTTTTTACTATACATCTAATGTTCTATCTCTGATTTCCTTACAGATCTTTGCAACGAATGGGTCAAGTGATTGGCTTCCAAGGTCCCCATCTCTTCTGTGTCTTATCGAAATGGTGTGGTTCTTCTCTTCTTCCTCTCCAACTATGAGCATATATGGGATTCTTTTTAGTTGCGCTTCTCTGATTTTATACCCGATTTTCTCAGCTCGCTCATCCATTTCCACACGAATATCTTCGGCGAACAGACGATGATAGATTTCTTTTGCATAGTCATTGTATTTATCTGAGATTGGCAATATCTTCACCTGTATAGGTGCAAGCCAGGTCGGGAAGGCACCCGCATATTTTTAAATAATCATGGATAGCGATCTTTCATAACATCCAAAGTACTATCTATGAAT
>JAVBPT010000066.1:0-27187 GCA_031549455.1 Eubacteriales bacterium | reverse complement strand
CCGCCAAAACCCAAGGAATTGGATAAAGCATACCGAATGGATTTCTTTATCCCCACATTTGGTACATAGTTTAAATCGCACTCTGGGTCTGGAACCTTATACCCAATGGTTGGGGGGATGAATCCCTCTTCCAGGGCTTTGATACAAATGATGGCCTCTGCCACTCCCGCCGCTCCAAGTAAATGTCCCGTCATCGATTTGGTTGAACTAATGCATACGTCTTTGGCATATTCACCAAATGTATTTTTAATCGCGATGGTTTCAAATTTGTCGTTATACTCCGTTCCCGTCCCATGCGCATTGATATAATCAATCTCTTCTTTTTGAATTCCTGCATCGGCAATCGCTTGTTCCATACATTTGGAAGCACCCACCCCACTCGGTGTGGTGATGTGATAGGCATCACAGCTGCTGCCGTATCCTACAATCTCCGCATAGATTTTTGCACCTCTTGCTTTGGCATGTTCATATTCTTCTACGATTAAAACGCCCGCTCCTTCGCCCATCACGAACCCATTCCGTTCAAGATCAAATGGAATGGAAGCTCTATCTTTATCCTGACTAAAGCTCACCGCTTTGATTGCTTCAAACCCCGAAATGCCCGTCTCATTGATACTCGCCTCTGTCCCTCCTGCAAGGATGGCATTCGCTAGGCCAAAACGGATATAATTATAGGCTTCCCCGATACAATGTGTAGAGGTGGCACAGGCTGTTACCACTGCATGGCACGGACCGTAAGCTCCAAACTTAATTGCCACATTTCCAGCAGCCATATTGGATATTCCCATTGGAATGAACATTGGTGACATTCTAGAAGGTCCCCCCTCTGTCTCTTTTCTGATGTCTCTCTCGATTGTGGTAAGTCCACCAATTCCTGATCCTATAAAAACACCTAGTCGATCCCGATTTATCTTTTCGAGCTCAAGTTTTGAATCCAAAACGGCTTCCTCCGCTGCAATCAGTGCATATTTAGAAAAATCGTCTAATCTCTTTGCTTCCTTCTTATCAATATAATCATCCATATTTAGATTCTTAATTTCTGAAGCCAACTTGGTTTTGAATTCAGTTGTATCAAACTTGGTAATAAAGTCAATACCGGAAACACCGTTTTTGATATTGTTCCAGAAAGATGACACGTTATTTCCTGCACCCGTAACAGCTCCAAGACCTGTTACAACCACTCTTTTTAATTCCATAATTCCTCCTTACATGACCATTCCGCCATCCACATTTATAACCTGCCCTGTTATATAATTTGCTTTATCGCTTGCTAGAAATAAAACTAGATTCGCAACATCCTCCACATTCCCAAACCTTCCTAGCGGAATCCCTGCCAAGATCGTCTGACGTGTCTTCTCGTCCAGTACCTCCGTCATTTTAGTCTGTATGAACCCCGGCGCAATTGCATTGACTGTAATTCCGCGTGTAGCAAGCTCCTTGGCAACCGATTTGGTAAAACCTATGATGCCCGCTTTACTAGCCGCATAATTGGACTGTCCCGCGTTTCCAATTTCTCCAATCACAGAAGAAAGATTAATGATGCGACCATGCTTTTGTTTTAACATTAGATTGCTTGCAAACTTTGTGCAACAAAATGTTCCCTTCAGATTGATATCCAACACCTGATTAAAATCTTCCTCCTTCATGCGTAAAAGCAAGGTATCCTTTGTAATGCCCGCATTGTTTACCAACACGTCTAACCTTCCATATTTTTCTGTAATCCTTGTAAACATTTCCTCCACTTGAGTCATATTTGAAACGTCTGCCTTCATACCCACTCCATTGATTTCGTTTAGAAATGTATCAAGTGCCTCTGTATCCGTTCTATAATTAACAACTACCCGGTATCCCTCCTCGCTCAACCTTTTTGAGATCTCATATCCAATCCCAGAGGACCCGCCTGTAACCAACGCCACTTTATCCATGTATAACCTCCAAAAACTTCTGATAGGACTCTTGATTTTCAATATTTAAAATTGTGACTTCGTGATCGATTTTTTTCACAAAACCAGAAAGTACTTTTCCGGGACCGATTTCTATAAAGGTATCTACTCCACTGGAAATCATATTCCGTATCAACTCTTCCCATCTTACCGGGCTTTTCATTTGCTCCGGCATCAATTTTATAAGCTCGGTTTCATTTTGAATGATGTTTGCCGTCACATTTGAATATACTGGCCGTTCCATTTTTTTAAGTTTCAATAACATCGTAATCTCGGAGAATGCATCTGCAGCAAGAACGAGCAGCTTGGTATGAAAAGCACCACTCACATTCAGTTTGACCATCTTTTTAACACCCTTTTCTTTTAGCTTCTCCATTGCTTCATCGACTGCCTTTGTTTCACCAGATATGACAATTTGTCCTGGACAGTTATAATTCGCACAAGCTACATAACCAGTGGTTATCCCGCTTGTAACTTCCTCCACTACTTCCTTTTCACTTCCAAGCACGGCTGCCATACTTCCTGCTCCTTCTGGCATTGCATCTGCCATCAGCTCAGCCCTTTTTTCTATAAGCTTCAACCCGTCTTTCAGGCTTAGCGCTCCTGAATAGGTGATTGCTGAATATTCTCCAAGACTAAATCCACTCACTGCCTCAACATTGAGTGATTCCTTTTGAATCAAATTTATAATCGCCATGCTAGTAAGATAAATGGCCGGTTGTGTATACCTTGTATCATTTAGTTTCTCAAGGGGTCCATTAAAACATAAATCTCTTATTTCAGGCACCAGATCATAAATCTCTCTAACCTCTGCATATTGGTCATACAATTCTTTTCCCATTCCAATATACTGTGCTCCCTGACCCGAAAACAATAATGCAATGTTCTTCATTTACACACCTCTGCCAAGCAACTTTTGAGTCTCTGCAATGCATTCAGCGATGATTTCTTTCGCGCTTTGCCTTTTTGAAAGCATTCCCGCGATCTGACCACACATCACAGATCCATTATCCACATCTCCGTCTTTTACTGCTAGTCTAAGCGCCCCTGTTCCAAGCTTCTCAATCTGCTCCACCGCTTCTGCCTTTGAAAGCTCTTCTACTTGCTGAATTTTTCTGGTTAATTTATTGCGAAGTACTCGAACGGGGTGGCCCGTACAACGACCGGTTTCCACTGTATCAATATCTCCTGCCTCTTCTACCATCTTCTTATAATTCTCATGCACAGTACATTCATGCGCAAGAAGGAACCTTGTTCCCATTTGGACGCCAGATGCTCCGAGCATAAAACTCGCCGCAATTCCTCTTCCATCTCCGATTCCCCCTGCAGCAATTACTGGAATGCTGACTGCATCCACAACTTGCGGCACAAGCGCCATGGTAGTCAATTTTCCAATGTGACCGCCTGCCTCCAGTCCTTCCGCAATCACCGCATCCGCTCCCAACTTTTCCATATGCTTTGCAATGGCAACAGAGGGTACCACGGGCACAACTGAAATACCAGCCGCTTTAAATTGTTCCATATATTTTCCTGGGTTCCCTGCACCCGTCACAACAATCTTCACTTTTTCCTCGCAAACCACCTTAATCACTTCATCTACATATGGGCTAAGCAGCATAATATTTACGCCAAATGGCTTTTTGGTTTTTACTCTCGCCTTTTGAATCTCTCCTCGTACAAAATCCGCCGGTCCATTTCCAGCAGCAATAATGCCAAGGCCTCCCGCCTCGGAAACTGCACTGGCAAGGTTCGCATCGCTTACCCATGCCATACCCCCTTGAAAAATTGGTTCTTCTATACCAAATAGGTCGCATAACTTTGTTTTCATTTTTTTCTCCTTATATTTCTATTATCATCCCGCCCCATGTAAAACCAGCTCCAAATCCAACGAGCAACACCTTATCATGAGGTTTGACTAACTTCTTTTGATCCATTTCATATAGGGCAATGGGAATACTTGCTGCAGAGGTATTTCCATAGTCCGCAATGTTCACGTAAAAGTCTGAAATGGGAATTGAAAGCTTTTCTGCAACATACTCAATGATCCGATAATTGGCTTGATGCGGTATAATATACTTTATATCCTCTCGCTCAAGATTAGAACGTTCTAGTAGGTTTAGAATCGTCTCCATCATCACTCTACAAGCAAATTTAAACACCTCTCGCCCGTTCATATGAATATAGGGAATTGCTTCCTGCACCTTGCAAGCATCACAGAATAAAAAACTAGCATTCTTGCCATTTGATTTCAGATAACTGACATATGATTTCTTTTCATCCGCCTTTATAATAACAGCGCCTGCTCCATCACCAAATAGGACACAGGTATTTCGATCCGTAAAGTCCGTGATTTTAGAAAGATGATCCACACCTATAATGAGCACATTTTGAATGGCGGAATCCGTATATAAAAATCTCATCGCTGTATCCAGTGCATAGACAAAACCTGTACAGGCTGCTGAAAGATCAAAGCATTGAATATCTTTTTGGATCCCCAACTTTTCATGAATCAAACAGCTTACAGATGGAAAATACTGCTCCGGGGTGGAGGTCGCTGTGATGATCAGATCAATTTCCTCTTTATCCAATCCCGCATTCCGAATTGCCTCCCGTGCCGCCTTTGTCCCAAGGTCACTGGTTTCTTCTTGTCTTGACATATATCTTTTCTTTATTCCTGTCATTTCGCTAATCCACGCATCGGAGGTCTCTACCATTTTTTCGAGATCCAAATTGGTCATCACGTCTTTAGGTAGACCCACACCATGCCCTAGTATTGTCATTCCGTTCATTCTTCACCTATTTCTAATCTATATTTTCTTATAAAGAACTCATTGATTTTTTCTAAAAACATAATCACCGTGGTGATCTCATCTGTATCCATTTTATCAATGACAAAACTAATCATTTCTTCATGAAATTTTTTGTGAACCTTGTTTACTGCTTTCCCCTTGTCCGTTAGTTCTAATGTGACAGAACGTCGATCCGACTCCTGTCTTACTTTACTGATATATCCTTTTTCTAGCAACCGATTGATCGTAATGGATAGCGTACTGATCGTAATTTTTAAGTCCTTTGCAATCTCGCTCATTAGCTCCCCAGCATGATCCGCCACCGATTCAATCGTATGTATTTCAGGCATCGTTAAATTGCTGGAGACTTCGTATCCCTTTAAAATAAGCTCTTCAATCTTTAAAATGTCTTTAAAATTTTTGGCCAACAGTTCATTGAGTATGAGTCTAGTCTCCTTCATTTCTCCTCCCTATAATACTTTGAGCCTCAAACTAGTTTTACTATATATTATTGTTTCTTGTTTGTCAATATACTTTGATTATAAAAGTATCTTATTTTTTCATAAAAAAAGAACCTCAGATAAATCCAAAGTTCTTCCATTTTTCCTACTCTTGATTTTCAAAATCTCCATATTGCTCTGAAAGCTGCTCAAAAATCCTGATTGCATTTCCTTCCTCTCCCTCTAATGGAACAAGGTAATTAAGTACAAAGATCCCGGACATTGAAATGACTCCAACAATGACGCAGGTAAGCAACACCCAGTGAAATCCACCCATCGGTCTTTTCTTATCTTCGACGCTCTTTTCTTTTAAGATGTCATATAGGGCAATATAACCAAAAGCCATGTAGATGGATAAGAACATCACCCCTATTAGATAAATCGTCATCAGTATCCCCATACCAATAATATTAGGTGCAAGCATGCCCGGCATTGCCACTGCCGCTGCTCCCATCGCGATGCCCCCTATGAGCAAAACAACAAAAATGTCCACAAACCACCATAGATAAGCAAGCGGGAAAAAGAATATTTTGTCCAAATAGTTCTTACAGATCCTTTTTGTTTCATCCAATAATTCCCCATACTCCTTCCAGTTAGTTTGCTTCTCATGTCCGTCTGCATAAAGATAGAATACAAAGTAGTAACTGAGTGAAATATAAAGTAGATACGCAAGTGCAACCAAGATGCAAATTATAATGATCCATGTACTTGCCAAAATTGGTGTTCTTGCCAACATTTCTTCTGTAACCCTCTCTGTTGCAACGTTTGTTACAAAAGCCACCGCACCAAATATGCCGGTTAGCAAAAAGATGCAGATCGGAATCCAAAATTTAAGAATGTAACGGATTGTGATTAGAATAAGATTCCAGAACTTTTTAAATCCATAGAACAGCACCCCTAGTTTTGCCTCTTCCTTCCTGTATAAATTCATTGTATAACGCACGAACCCGTAACCAAGTGGTGTGGCAATTAAAATGTAGATCAGGTTAAACAGTCCTTCCAACAATCTGTATCCGGTGCTTACACTTCCTCCGCCCTCCGTTATCATTTGACGGTGATAAGACATTGAGAATGGAATTGAGTAGACAAGAAAAATGAGAACAAGGTAGGCAAGCATTGCTCCAATCACTCTCCACCAATTTCCTTTTAGTACTTCCTTGGCTTTCATTTTGGCTTCTTTATACATAAAAACCTCCTTTATTTATTATCATTCTATTATCGTCATATTAAAAATTTATTCAAATATTTTTGTTAAAAGCGCCATTCGAACATACAGACCATTTTTAGCTTGTTCAAAATACATGGCACGTTTATCATCATCTAACTCCGGAGAAATTTCATCATTTCTGGGTAATGGGTGAAGAAGAATGACCTCGTTGGAAAATTGATCTAATATCTTCTTATCTATGCGAATCGGCTCGCATGCTATCCCGTCATTTCTCTCTTTTTGGATCCTAGTCTGATAAATAACATTGATCTCTTTTGGCACTTCCGAAATCGTCGTGCATTCGTGGAATGTAATATTTGGCAAGACGTGCGAATTATATTCTTCTTCTGGTAGCTTCAAATCGCCCGCCGCTAGACAGTACACCTCCACATTTTGATACTGATTCAAAAGTTCCATCAAAGAATGGGCCGTTCGTCCAAACTTTAGATCTCCAAAAAGCGCAATCTTTAGACCATCGATTTTTCCAAAACGTTTGTAAATTGTATAGACATCCAAAAGCGATTGTGTCGGATGTTCTTTGTTTCCGCTCCCCGCATTGATAATGGGAACAGTTGAAATTCGCGCCGCCTCACTCGAAGAATGGTTGTCAGGATGTCTTATGATGATCGCATCTGCATAATTTTCCACAATCCGAATGGTGTCCAATAAACTTTCACCTTTCGTGGCGGAAGAATTTCCATTCGCATTTTCCGTGCTTAAGACATCTCCGCCCAGTCTCATAACAGCTGAGTCAAAAGACAATCTTGTTCTTGTACTGGGCTCGAAAAACAATGTGGCAATAATTTTTCCTTTTAGCCTGTCTGCATACTGTTTGCCGTTTTCACGTATCTCGTCTGCTCGTTTAAAAAGCTCCGTTAATATTTCTTGAGATAACTCATTTGCAGAAATTAAATGTCTCATATTTTTTTACCTAATTCATTTCAACCTTTCCAATAAAATCTGTGATGGAAGAATAATTGTGCTGTTCCATATATTTCTCAATGCCTTCTATCACTTGAATACTCTTTTCTGGTAACAAGAAGTTTGCTGTTCCGACCGAGATCGCGCTTGCCCCTGCAAGTATAAATTCAATGGCATCTTCCCAGCTCGTAATGCCGCCCATCCCCAAAATGGGGATGTCGACCGCTTGCGCAATCTGGTAAACCATCCGAACTGCGATGGGTTTTATAGAAGGACCGCTTAATCCGCCCATATTGTTGCCCAATCTAGGTCTTCTTGTATGGATATCAATCGACATCGCAAGAAAGGTATTAACAAGAGAAATCGCATCTGCTCCAGCATCTTTTGCAGCTTTAGCGGTCAGCGTAATGTCTGTTACATTGGGTGTAAGCTTCACAATTAATGGTTTGTTCAAAACCTTCCTTACCGCTTTTGTGACCTCAAAGACACCCTCATAAGTGGTTCCAAAGGCCAAACATCCCGCCTTTACATTTGGACACGATAAATTTAGTTCCACACCATCGATATCAATCTGATCCAGTATTTTACCAAGTTCCACGTATTCCTCGACCGTACCTCCAATCGCATTCACAATAAGCGCTGTATCAAAATTGCGAAGAAATGGCAGGTCTCTCTCAATGAAATAGTCAATTCCATTGTTTTGCAAGCCAATACTATTTAAAAGTCCACCTGTCACCTCACAAATCCTTGGTGGTTTGTTTCCATCTTTCATCTTCAGGCCTGTCCCCTTTGTGATGATTCCACCTAGCTTATTTAGGTCAATATACTGACTAAATTCTCTTCCATACCCAAATGTTCCAGAGGCCACCGTAACCGGATTTTTCATTTTGATTCCTGCGAAATCAATCATATGTTCACCTCCTCTGAGAAAAAAACAGGGCCGTTTTTACAAACATGACCGTAAGTTGATTTTTCCTCCTTTGGCATATAAACTGCGCACCCAAGACAGGCTCCAATACCGCAAGCCATTTTTTCCTCTAAAGAAATTTGACAAGGGATTTTGTGTTCCTCCGCAAAAGTTTTAATGCTCTTTAACATTGGAAGAGGTCCGCAGGCAAAGATCGCATCAAATGGAATGGTCGATGCATCCTTTTTCAAATATTCAATCGCAAAACCCATCTTACCATAACTTCCATCATCGGTTGCAATCAAAAGCTGATGAGAGATTTTCTGGAAATCCGTCTCGCACGCCACGCTTTCTTGATTTCGAAAACCGAGATAAGTATATACACTGGAGGTAGGATATAGCCTTTTCGAAAGTTCAAGCAGCGGAAATACGCCAATTCCACCACCTAAGATAGCCACATTTTTATAAAGTGCGATCCTAAATGTGCCATTCCCTAATGGTCCCAGTAAATCAATTTGATTCCCCACTTCCTTTTTAGTCAACGAAGCCGTCCCTTTTCCTTTTACTTGAAAGATAAAGTTAACGGTTCCTTTTTCTTTGTCAATATCTGCAATGCTAATCGGTCTTCTAAGAAGAAACTCTCCCGCATCCGAACACTGAATTTCGAGAAATTGACCTGGCAAAGCACTATTTGCAATCTCCCTTGACCTAACCGTATAACGATAGATATCCTCTTTTAATTTTTCTTTTTTGATCAGCTCCACATTCAAATGATAAGACATCTCTTTTCACCTCCTCTAAATTACTAGCCCATTTTGATATGCCCTGTAAGATCATCCCTCATCCGGATCACTTCGCACCTTGCCGCTTGTGCGTAGTCCTCTACAGCAAACTGATCCGTTTTGGTATAAGCCGTCATAATACTTCTTGAGGCGTTCACAATTCCACCAAGCCCTCGTTCATCAAATGATCTGGCAATGTCTTCCGCCTTGCCTCCTTGAGCGCCATATCCTGGAATCAAAAAGAAAATCTCAGGCATGGTCTTTCGAATACTCATCAATTCTTCAGGGTTGGTTGCTCCTACCACTGCTGCCACAGAACTATATCCATAGTCCCCTATTAGGTCTTTCCCCCAACTATTAATAAGCCCCGCAACCTGGTCATATAATTTTTTGCCGTCTGTCATCTCCAGATTTTGAAGCTCCGCTGCAGAGGGATTTGAGGTCTTGTCTAAAACAAAAATTCCCTTGTCATACTTTAAACAGTCTTCCACAAACGGGTTCACCCCGTCCGTTCCTAGATAGGGGTTAACCGTCAGAAAGTCCACATCAAACACTGCTATCTCCTCCCCACCTATTTTTGTTCTTCCCAAAAATGCGCTTGAATAGGCTTCTGCTGTCGAACCGATGTCTCCCCTTTTGCCATCCGCAATCACGATAAGCCCTTTTTGCTTCGCATAAGAACAGGTTTTTTCAAAAGCCTCGATCCCTTTTAACCCAAACATTTCATAAAAGGCAATGTTGGGCTTAACTGCTGGAATCAGATCATGCGTTGCATCTATTAGCGCCTGATTAAACTCTAAAATTGCTTTGCTCATTCCTTCTAACGTCTTTGGATATTTGGATCGTACATATTCTGGAATGACTTTTTCTTGTGGATCAAGCCCCATTACAGTTGGATTTTTTTTCTCTTGTATCGCATGAATTAATCGATCAATCGCTCTCATTTTATTTTCCTTTCTATCTTTTATAGACGATCTTGCCTGAAACAATGGTGTATCTTACTCTCCCCCTTAATTTTTTTCCGATAAAAGGAGAATTCTTACTCTTTGATACAATTTCCTCTTTTAGATAGATGTACTCCTCGTCCGGGTCGATAATGCTTATATCCGCTATGCCTCCCTTACAGATCGTCCCCCGCTCAAGTCCCAAAAGCTTAGCTGGGTTATAACTCATTAGCTCCACCATTTTTAAATAGTCTATCTTTTTAGTATCAATCAAGTTTGTAATCACTGAAGAAACAGCGGTTTCAAGGCCAATGATTCCATTTGGCGCCGTGGCCATTTCTCCCGCTTTTTCCTCTTCAGTATGAGGTGCATGATCTGTTACAATGACATCCACCGTTCCATCGCAGATTGCTTCTATGATTGCTTGTCGATCACGCTCAGTTCTAAGAGGTGGATTCATCTTGGCATTGGATCCCGACACCAAAACCTCTTCTTCTGTAAAACAAAAATAGTGTGGGCAGGTTTCACAGGTCACTCTTGCGCCTCGTCCTTTTGCATCCCGTATCATTCGAGCAGACGATTTCGTACTGATGTGGGCAATATGAACCGGTAGTTCATTATTTTCAGACAAAATGATATCCCTCGCCACCATGATTTCTTCCGCTTCATCCGATACACCCGGTAAGTTTAACTTCCTAGAGACGGCTCCTTCTCGTATCGCCCCATCCCCAACATAGACATCTTCACAATGAGAGATGGCCCTTGTGTTTAATTCCGATGCCCTTCTCATAGCCTCTTTCATTAACTTTGTATTGGTTACAGGTTTGCCATCATCCGAAAAGGCCACCGCCCCTTCTTCAAAAAGCGCTTTGAAATCTACAAGCTCTACGCCTTCCTCCCCCTTTGTAATGGCTGCAATCGGAACTACATGGGTAAGACCTACCCGATTTGATTCCCTGATAATATAAGTAATGGTTTCCTTTTGATCCACAATGGGTTTGGTATTTGGCATACAAGCAATGGTTGTAAAACCGCCACTTGACGCCGCCTTTACACCTGTTTCAATCGTCTCTTTATGCGTTAGTCCCGGGTCCCTTAGGTGTACATGCATGTCAATCAAACCTGGCATCACAAGCAAACCTTTGCAGTCAATCACTTGGTCTGCATTTTCCTCTATCTTCTCCCCAAGCTGGGCAATCACTTCATTTTCTATTAAAATATCCAGAATCTGATCTGTCTGGGAGGCATAGTCAATTACGCGCCCCTGTTTTAATAGCGTCTTCATCTTATAAATCTAGGCCATAGAGGTCTTTATCAACACACAGTCTAGCCCTTTCGACAGTTTTTACGTCCTCACTATTTAATGCATTTTTCAAAAACTCTGGATTGTCTTTTAAAAACGCTTTCATTGTAAAGTCCGGATCCGTTGCAAATCCTAGAAGCATTTCATACTGGTTATTGTTAATGATGTTCATCTCTAGAGCAGAATCAAATAGGGAATGGTCTACTTTAATTAGAGCGTAAGAAGCAATTTTGTTTTTGTTTAAAAATGTGCTTCCTCCCTGCATCCGATCTACCACCACCGTGCTCCAGCACATCTTGCCACCCATATTTTGGATGGCCGGAATCCAAGCACGTTCATAACTCGACGCTTCTGTAATCAAATCCGCAATGTGTAACACCTTGGATCCTTTTAAGTCGCTTGCCATTTCTGTTTGCTGAAAGCCGGGATCACTCACAACCGCCGTTAAATCCTTAAAGAGCGTAAGATGTGGCTTTTGTAATAAATGCGCTACTAAACATGAAAAAAACCAATCACGTCTTTCACCTCCTGAGATATAATCAATCTCAGAAACATCAATATTTTTGGCAATATACTCTTTAATTTCATCAATTACCGATTTGTAAGTCGGATTCATTTGATAATTTTTAAGTGTGGCCTCCAATATTTTTTTTGGTAAGCTGATTTGGTTTTTACTTTCTTCATCAATAAATTTTAAAAGATCGGTGGCGCTTTCTTCACTTCCATATAAAAAGTGAGTATTGATATAATACGGGCCAATTTTTCCTGATGTGTACCAAAAAGGATGATTCTCTTTACATATCCTCATGGCATTTGTTTCAAATAGGTAGGAAATTAGTTTCATCTTTACCTCCATTTTTCTACATTTTTTATGCTGAGGCCATTATACCATTTATTTGAAGGATGTCAACGAAAAAGCATTACAGAATTTTATCCAATACAAGTGGCTTTTTCGTTGCCTTCTCCTGTCTTATCTCAACCGAATCCAATATGATATCCATTGCCTCTTTTCGCTTGTCTTCCCTATTGGTATGGAGGGTGGCGAGCGTCTCTCCCACTTTTACAAAATCCCCAATTTTTCTTCTCATCACAATCCCCGCGGTTGGGTCAATCTCATCCTCTTTTTTCTCTCTCCCAGCTCCAAGGAGCATTGCTGCTTTTCCAATATCATTCGTCTTCATCGTTGCAATATAGCCCTCTCTTTCTGCCACAACATCGCTGGTTAGACCGGCCACCTTAAAATGCTCGGGATGGTCCACCAAGGAGGCATCTCCTCCTTGCGCCTCAATCATCTCTTTTAACTTCTTTAAAGCTATTCCATCTCGTATTTGGGCTCTTACCTCTTTTTCAATTTCAGCATAGCTCTCACTATTTCTTCCAAGCATCACCATATAACTTGCTAGGAGCACACACATTTCAATCAGATCCTCTGGTCCTTCTCCGCTTAAAACCTCTATCGATTCTTTCACCTCTAGGATATTACCAATTGCATTTCCAAGGGGTTCGTCCATATTTGTAAGAAGCGCGATGGTCTTTATCCCCAAATGATTCCCGATGTCTGTCATTGCCTTTGCTAGCACTCTCGCATCCTCTAATGTTTGCATAAAGGCGCCACTTCCCACTTTTACATCGAGTACAATTTTATCTGCACCCGAAGCAATCTTTTTGCTCATAATGCTGCTTGCAATGAGAGAGATGTTCCCTACTGTGCCAATTACATCTCTGAGCGCATAAATTTTTTTATCCGCCGGAGCAATCTCTCCTGACTGGGCGATGACGGAAGCTCCTATCCGGTTGACATTCGAAATAAAAGTCTCCATGTTTGGCTTGAGGTCAATCCCAGGAAAGGATTCTAACTTATCCACCGTTCCACCTGTAAAACCAAGCCCACGGCCTGACATCTTCGCAACAGGTACGCCTAACGAGGCCACAATTGGCGCGATAATCATGGTGGTCTTATCCCCAACCCCTCCGGTACTATGTTTATCCACCTTAATTCCAGAAATTTGTGACAGGTCAAAACGATCTCCGCTTGCCGCCATAGCCATCGTAAGATCTACAGTTTCTTGCGTAGACATCTTGTTTAAATAGATTGCCATAAGAAGAGCCGCCATTTGATAATCCGGTATTTCTCCTTTTGTGTATCCCTCTACTACAAATCCAATTTCCTCATTTGCCAGTTCTACCCCATCTCGCTTCTTTGCGATAATATCTACTACTCTCATCGTTCCCCCAACGGTTCTTTATTGCTAGTTTACCAGTTTTTTTAAAAATAGCAATAAAAATTGGAAAGATTGCTCTTTCCAAATATATTATATATATGTTGTATTCTAAAATTTATCTGTAAAGTGAAAAGCTCTTAAATAGTTTGCACATCTTTCTACATTCAAGTAATCTTCATGAGTGGTTAAGTTGGCGCTTAGTTCATTTACTTTATTGTTTAAAGCCTCTTCAAAATTAGCCCAGTCCTTTTCCGGGATCTCCTTTAGATCCTTGCAAGCTTCAGGTAAAGTGTCTTTTAGAGGAATCATCATCTTATTGCTTTCTTTGCCAAATTCGATGGTTACTTTTTTACTCATAAAAACTCCTTTCACTAAACTAATGACTATTATATCACAAGTGTAAAAATTTGTAAATAGGTATTGTTTAATTTCCCAATCCCGGTGCATACTTTTGTTTCTTTACAGATTTCCAAATCATCGCCCCTTTTTATATTTTTTTCAAAATATCCTTCAACATTTTTCGTTTTTTTTGCCTTGTTGTCTCCAGTAGGCCTAGCTTGGTGAATCCTAAAATGTGTACTTTTTGCTTGTCTTTTAGAGTGAGACGTTTAAACTCATCCAGTACCTTATGACTATTTTCTTTATTTTTCATGTTAATGAAGTCGATTAAGATGATTCCGCTGATGTTTCTTAGACGAATCTGTCTTGCAATTTCAGTTGCCGCCTCCAGGTTCACCTTTAATGCTGACTCCTCTAGCTCTTTCTTTCCCTCAAACTTCTTGGTGTTTACATCGATCACCGTCATTGCTTCTGTATGCTCAATTAAAATTTGCCCTCCGCTTTTTAGCCAAACATACTTTCCAAGGGCTTTTTTTACCTCTTGCTCCACCTTATACAACTCTAGAATGCCCAGTTCTTTGTCCTCATATCTTTTGATCTTTTTGGGATCTACCTGATAACTCTTTGCATTCTCAAGGAGTTCCTGATACAACTTCGCATCATCCGTTACTATTTCTTCCACATCTTTATCATAAATTTCAGTGAAAATTGTATCAATCATACTTTTTTTATATAAAAGCGTAGCCACACTCAAATTTCGATACTCGACATCGATCTTCTGTAACCTACCTTTCAAGGCAAGGTAGTCTGCCAAGATTTCCTCTGATGAGGCAAGTGCTGCTTCCCGCCTTATGATTATTTTGTCTTGTTTATCAAAATTTAATCCTTTTATTTTCTCTTTAATCTCACCAATCTCTTCTTTATCTAAGTCATTCGAAAAAAGAAGGCTAGAAGTCGTGTTCACTTCCTCTCTAATTAAAACCACATAACGTCCAATGAAGGTCAGGTCCTTTGTAATGACTGCCCCCTTACTTTCCGTTTCCTCTTTTAAAATCTGACAAAGTATCTTTTCCCCCTGTTTTGGCATCGGAAGACCTGCCCTTTTTTGAATATAAGCTTTCTTTTCCTCTCCAATCTCCACAAATACAGTATCGAGCTTCTTCACAACATCGCTTGCGATCCCGAGATAAATGTTTCCTTGCTTGCTTTTTTCGTTTAGATCCTCCACATAAAAATCAAGCAACTTATTGTTTTGTAAAGTCGCTATTTGAATGTATCGTATTCCAACATTTAGCACTACTTTTTTCATCTTTTGTCCTTTTTTCACATTATATCACAATTTGAAAAACTTACAACAAAAAAGGTAATATTCTCTCTTTGAACAATATTACCATTTTTGTTATCGACACCTTGAACTAAAGCGATCGACTCTTCTGCAACACAGATCTCTTAATTCAAGCTTCAAACATCTCTCTACTTCCTCTATAATCTCAGCCAACTCGTTGCATATATGTAATGCCCTTCTAATAAACTTCTTTTTGTTTAGGTTAATCTCGCTAAAACTTTGCGCCCCATTACAAACCTGATTATAGGATAGGCAGAGCGGTGTGAGAATCTCGATTAATTCCCTTACTCTTCCATTTCTAATATCACTATCGTCTACGACTTCTATGACATTTGGACTTGGCATATGTACCCTCTTCCACTGTTTTGTTTATAATTCATGATATGTACATATTTTTCAAAATATTCTAAATAAGCAGGGTTTGTTTAGACTTTATTTCAGTCCCTTGAAGATTTGTTATGATAAATAAACATTGGAATCCCTATTACAACAAAAGTAATACCAGTAGCAATCTCTTTCAAATCATTTCGGAATTGGTTTTTTTGATCATACAAATAATATGGGTCCATTTCTTTTTCCACTCGTTTTTCAGGCAGTAATAGGTCCACCCCTTTTTGGAATGTGTAAACCAAACCACCAATCATCATAAATAAAGCAACCACCATGACAAGGTGCATATATAAGTTTTTGATCACTCCATTAAATTTTTTCGCCTCATCTTGTGTTTCAGCCTTTCTGGTTGCTAGTGCAACCACAAGGCCTACAATAATTGCAATTGTAAGAATTGGTATAACTAGACCGATGAATACAACACTCATATTATTTTACCTCCACTTTCAAAGCATTCTTAAAATGAAATAAGTAGACCGGTATGGTGATCATAAGAAGTGCAAGTGAAGTAGCAATAGACTTGGCTGCCTGTCTTTTTGCATTATAACGGTCTATTTCTCTTCTTTCATTTTCTTCCCTGCTTAGCTCTTCTGTCCCGTTGATTCCCTCTTCTTCCATTATTTCGAAATTTTCCGGATCCATCACCTCATAATCTATTTCCTTACTTGGATAATAGCGGGAATAGCTTTCATATGGATAAACAAAGTCTAGAATTGAATTTATCGTTGCAAGGGTACCAGCAACAATAACCATAAGTGAAATGAATGAAACAAGATACAAATAAATTGTTCTAACACCGTTCGTAATCATAAAACCTCCTCATAAAATATAGATTCACTATAGCATGTTATATTTAAATTTCAAGCACAAAAAAAGAATAAATAACCGAAGTTATTTACTCGCTATAATATAAATTTTTACTATAATATTCTGGTTCCTGTGTAAGGTTGATCTTTAAACTTCTAAACATGCTTTCATCTGTAGGCTGAATCATAAAACTAGCATGTGCCTCACAGTATTCCAACTTATCAACCTGAGCGAGTGCATGTTCTATTGTAGAATTGGTGACCACACAAGTGCTAAGTCCAAGCAGAACATCATATATGTTTAGTAGGCATCTGCCATTCTCAAATAGATCCCCTTTTAGTTTCATCATTGGCTCTAGAATTGCTGGAGACAAAAGCTTAATGTCATCTGAAATATTAGCCAACACTTTAATCGCATTGATCACTGCACTTGCCGGTGCTGTTAGAATATCCGTATTTCTCCCGGTGACCACTCTTCCATCATCCAGTTTAATCGCAACCGCCGGCAACTTTTTTTCTTCCGTTACTTTGAGCGCAGGTGCAACCACATCTCTCTGGCTAACATCAATTTTGGCCTCATTCATTAGTACCTTAATTCTCATCGATACATCTTCCTCGATAAGTCCCTGTTTATACATACATAAAGCTTTATAATACCTTCTAATAATCTCTTGTCTAGCCGCATTAGACACCACTTCGTCGTCTGTAATACAATAACCCGTCATGTTAATACCCATATCGGTCGGAGACTTGTAATCACATACCCCCATAATTTTCTCAAGAATATTTTTTAAAATTGGGAATACCTCAAGGTCTCTATTATAGTTTATCGCAATCTTTCCATACTCTTCCAGGTAAAAAGAATCAATCATATTGACATCTTTTAGATCAGCCGTCACTACCTCATAAGAGACGTTTACTGGATGTTTTAACGGAAGATTCCAGATCGGGAAAGTCTCAAACTTAGCATAACCTGCTTTGATTCCTCTTTTATATTCATGGTAAAGTTGAGACAAACAAGTGGCCAGCTTTCCTCCTCCTGCGCCTGGAGCGGTTACCACCACAAGCGGTTTTGTGGTTTCGATATATGTATTGGCCCCATAGCCCTCATCACTCACAATGATATTTACATCCGTTGGGTATCCTTTTGTGGCGGTATGGGTATAAACTCGTATATTTCTTCGTTCCAATTTATTCTTAAACAGTTCTGCCTGTGGTTGTCCATCATATTGAGTCACCACCACACTATTAATGTCTAGGTCGAGGGATTTTAGATTATCGATCAGTCTGAGGACTTCCATATCATACGTAATCCCAATGTCTGCTCGAATTCGATTTTTTATAATATCTTTTGAACTGATGCAAAGGATAATCTCTACCTTGTCTTTTAGTTTTTGCAGAAGCTCTACCTTACATCTCGCATTATAACCTGGTAGGACTCTTTCTGCATTGGAATCATCTAACAACTTCCCCCCGAACTCCATATACAATTTGTTGTTGTATTGATTGATTCGTTCTAAGATCTTTTCTGTTTGCATCTTGATATATTTTTCTTTATCAAATCCCTTTACCATAATCTTCTCCTTATACATGATTTATTGTATTCCAACAACCGCTTTAATTCTCCTGATCCCAGATGAGGAGCTCTCCTCTTTTATAATCTTAAATGCCTGAAGCTCTTTTGTGTTTTTTACATGCGGACCTCCGCAAATCTCTTTTGAAAAGTCCCCGATGGTGTACACTTTTACCTTCTCACCATACTTTGCTTCAAATACACCTAACGCTCCTTTTTCTTTAGCCTCATCAACTGTCATCTCTTCACAGGTAATTTCAAGCTCCTTTTCAATCACTTCATTAACCATACTTTCAACTTCTTTGATTTCTTCCTCTGTCATCTTTCTTTCAAGTGGAAAGTCAAATCGGAGTCTCTCTGCTGTAATATTGCTCCCTTTCTGATAAATCGTTTCACCAAATACTTTTCGCAAAGCCGCTTGTAATAAATGGGTTGCTGTGTGAAGACGGGTAGTCTCTTCAGTATGGTCTGCCAGTCCCCCTTTAAATTTTTGCTCCGCACCCGCTCTTGACTTCTCTTGGTGCTCTACATATTTTTGATTAAAGCCTTCCACATCCACTTTTACATTTTGTTCATTTGCAATCTCCATTGTGAGCTCAAGTGGAAAGCCAAAGGTATCATATAATTTAAATGCCATGGCTCCTTCCAGCGTTCCTCTTACCCTTGCCTCTTCAATGTACTTATTGGCAATCTTAATCCCACTTGAAATGGTTTTATTAAAAGTTTCTTCCTCTTTTATAATCTCCCGAATAACAAACTCTCTGTTTTTTTCAAGTTCACAATAAATTCCTTTATATTCATCAACAACCACACAGGCGATCTCTTGTATTACATTTTTGTCTACCCCAAGTTGCCTCAAATACCTACAAACCCTTCTTATAAATCTCCTTAAAATGTATCCTTGATCCACATTGGATGGTGTTACCGCTTTATCATCTCCCAAGATAAAGACGCTTGCCCTTGTATGATCTGCAATAATCCGAAACATCTTTTCGTTTCCTTCATACCGTTTTCCCGTTACCTCTTCTATTTTTTCAATGATCTTCGTAAAAAGTTCGGTATCATAAACCGATTTTTTATGGTTTACAACACAAGTAATCCGTTCAAGACCCATCCCTGTATCCACATTCTTTTGTGCAAGCGGTTCGTACCTTCCATCTGCCGTTTTGTTATAGGCCATAAACACGTTGTTCCAGATTTCAACGTATTTGCCACAGCGGCAAGCTGGCCCACAATCCGGCCCACACTTTTCCTGACCGCTATCGTAAAAAATTTCTGTGTCGGGTCCACATGGTCCTGTAAGACCTGCGGGCCCCCACCAATTTTCATGTTCGCCGTAAAAGAAAATTTTATCATCACCAAATCCAAGACTCTTCCAAACTTCATATCCCTCCACGTCCTTGGGAATATTTTTATTTCCTTTAAAAAGTGTAACCGCAATCTTTTCATGCGGAATACTCAGGTGCTTTGTAAGAAACTCATAGCTCATTCTAATGGATTCTTCTTTAAAATAATCTCCAAGTGACCAGTTTCCAAGCATTTCAAAAAAGGTAAGATGGGAGGCATCTCCCACTTCATCAATATCACCCGTACGAATACACTTTTGACAATTACATAGTCTCTGACCAGCAGGATGCTTCTCTCCAAGCAAATAAGGCACAAGTGGATGCATGCCCGCCGTGGTAAACAAAACACTCGCATCATTTTCTGGTATCAATGAGCTAGATGGAATCTGTGTGTGCCCTTTTGTTTTAAAATAATCAATAAACATAGTCCTAAGTTCGTTTGCTGTCATATCTTAACTCCTTTATTTAAATTCATCCGCGATAGAGCTTTTTAAGGTTCCATCATTATTTGTATACTTTCCGCTATTTGGATTACTTCTTACCTTCCCATACAACTCAAAATCTCCCTCTAGTGTATAGTAATAAATCTGTGCAATGGGTATATAAGGATAAATTCTGATTGGCTTGGTTGGAACTAGCTGAAACGTCCATTTGCCATTGAACCCAACATCTCCAAAACTGGCCGAAGCGTGTACAAACATTCCGAGTCTACCAATGCTGCTCCTTCCCTCAATCATAGGAACATACCGGTCCGTCGCGGTCCGTTCAAAGCTAGAAGCGAGATAAAACTCACCCGGCTGTAAAACGAGACCTTCCTCCGGAATTTCAATCTCAACCGTCTCTGGTTTTTTCTTAATGTCTAGTATTTCGTCTCTATGAATTAAAAGTTTATTCCCAATCCGAATATTATAACTATTTGGGTTTAAAAACTTCGGATCAAATGGTTCAATGAGAATATTCCCGCTTTGTATTTCTTCTAATATTTTCATTCCCGATAACATGTCTATACCCCTCCTGCTTGTACTGCTGTAATGGCAATCGTTCCTTCAATGTCTTTTGCAGAACATCCTCTTGAAAGATCATTTACAGGAAGTGCCAAACCTTGTGTAAAGGGACCATAGGCATTTGCTTTCGCAAGCCTTTCAACCAATTTATAACCGATATTTCCGGCATCTAGATCTGGAAAGATGAGTACATTGGCACTTCCAGCCACCTCACTATCCGGTGCTTTTATTTTGGCAACCGCAGCGTCGAGAGCCGCATCTAACTGAAGCGTCCCATCTGCTTTTATCTCTTTATATTTTTCTTTCAATAGCTTTGTGGCTTCTTCCATCTTGGTCACATCTGAATGCTTTCCACTTCCTTTTGTGGAAAAAGAAAGCATCGCCACCCTTGCCTCATCTCCGATTAGCTGTGTAAAGGTTTGCACCGAACTCGCCGCAATTTCAACCAATTCCTCCGCTGTCGGATTTGGGTTCAAGGCTGTATCAGCAAAAATAAACATACCATTCTCTCCGTATGTACAATTAGGCACTTCCATAATAAAACAAGCAGATACAAGCTTCACTCCTTGCTTGGTTTTAATGATCTGTAAAGCAGCCCTTAACACATCTGCTGTACTGGTAACCGCTCCAGCTACCATGCCATCAGCTTGTCCCATTTTTACAAGCATCGTCCCAAAGTAAATCTTATTTTTGCTAAGAAGCTCTCTGGCTTCCTCTTTTGTCATCCCTTTTTCTTTTCTGAGTTCATAAAGGAAGTCGCTCATCTCTTCCATCCTGTCATACTGTTCTTGATTTACATATCGCACCTTACTAAGGTCAAACTCCGGCGCGCTTGCTTTAATTTCTTCCTCATTCCCAACCAGAAGAATTTCTGCAATCTCTTGATGCGAGATGTTCATCGCCGCCTCTAACATTCTCTTATCCGATGTCTCCGACAACACAATTCTCTTTTTGTTTTGCTTGGCTTTTGTTTTGATGATGTCAATAAATTCCATTTCAATCCTCTTCTCGTATAATTCTCTCCATTATATAATAAAAAATCTGAAATTCAACCACAAATTTTATTGCTCTAGTCGATGCTGTAGAATTTTATTAAATAGTAGACCAACCACCGCTGCGCAAGGAACAGCTACAATCATTCCTAAGATACCCCAAACGGCACCCCCTATAATAACAGAGATAATAACAAAAACTGGATGAATTCCTACACTTCCACCCACAATTCTCGGCGAAAGTATATTGGCATCGATCTGTTGTACAATCGCCAGTGCGATCACTGCAAAAAGACCAGTAATTGGCTTCTCGCTTAATGCCCCTATGATACCACTTGCAATCATCCCGATAACAGGACCAAAATATGGAATGATGTTGGTGATTCCCGCAAAAATCCCCAGCACAACCGAAAACTCAATCCCCACCAAGTACAAAACAATGGTTGAAAGAATGGCCACAATAAAGCAATCTAGAAGTTGGCCTCTTATAAAGCGCGAGAAAATAAGATCGATTTCGCTAAACAGACTCTGGGTCCTGGTTCCATATTTTTTTGGCATAAGCAAAAGGAGGATCTCCTCCCAAAGCTTCTTAAAATACTTTCGATCGATAATCACATAGAACGAGATGATTAGTCCAATTAGAAAGCTGACTGTATTTTTACTAAAATTTGTAATAAAGTCAATCGAACCATTGAGTAAATTGGTTACAATCTTACTTAGTGAGCTCACAATGCTTTCTAATTGTATTTTAAAGTCTTCTGATATCTCAAGCCCTTGAATCTTACCTAAAATGGTTTTGATGCTGTCTTCATACTTTTGGATGTATTGCGTCGCCACCTCGAGCGGATCATCTAAAATATTGCTACCCATTAGTTTTTTAGACACAATCATATACATAGAATAAACCACAACAAAAAGAATAAAGATAATTAAAATATAGGCCACGATGACAGAAAGGATATCTTTTCTCCTCTCAAACTTTTCACTCTTACTTTTTGTCTTTACAAACATAATCTTTCTGATTTTATCTGTAAAAGGCGAAATAAGGTAGGCAAGTACAAGGCCAATAATAAGCGGTTTAACAATTAAAAAAGTACCAGATAAAAAAACACCAATGCTTTTTAGAATGTCTGGCATTGAATAGATGATTCTACTGAGTGCATAAATAATCGTGATACTAATCACCACATAGATGCTTACCTTCAGACATATTTCATCGATTTTATCTTTCTTCCACATACAAACCTTCCTTGTTTTATTTTATTCGGGTTTATTGCTCCTATACCCTATTCATTTGAAAAATTATCAAAGTACCCTTGCACTAGTACAAAAGGAGTTCCTTTATCTCCACTTCCAGTTGTTAAGTCACAAAGCGATCCTAGTAGATCTATGTATCTTCTTGGGGTTGTTCCCTCTTGTTTCATGTCTGCCTTTACAGTTTGATCCTTCTTTGCAATGGTTTCTTTTAGATTTGAAACCAAGGCATCTCCACTCAAATCTTTAAAATCCGTATCCGATAAATATTTCAATTTTAGCTCCACCGGGGATCCCAGAAGACCTTTTGTGTAAAACGGAGAAACCACCGGATCTGCAAGCTCCCAGATCTTCCCTACCGGATCCTTAAAGGCCCCATCTCCATAAACCATTACCTCGACCTCTTTATTGGTCCGCTCTTTAATTTTTTGTTGAATATCATATAAAAGTTCATTGCATTCTCTTGGAAACAGTTTGACCTTCTCCTCTGTGGATTTATTCGATCCAAGAAGTCCATACTGTTCATTGTATCCACTGCCATTGATCGATTTATTTAAGATCTCATCCAGCCCATATACCAACTCCGCTTGATTTTCACGTAGAATTCTCTTCGTATTTTCTCTAGTATGAATATCACAAACCAATATATACTTTGTTCTCTTTAAAATCTCCAAGGGATTATTTGAAAAAATAAATTCAACTGTTCCCCCTTCTTCTTCTATCACTTTTCTATAATAATCCACATAGTTTACACCTGTATACATATGAACATACTTACCAAAATTCTTCCTATACTCTTCTTCATAGAATACTTGGTCTATATGAAGATCATATGTTTTGAGATCAGAAGGATTAAAGAGTTCATTTCCCACCTCATCGCATGGAAAACTAAGTTGCATGAAAATCTTTTTCTTTGCCCTTGCAATCCCTTTTAAACAAGTCGCAAAACGGTTTCTACTTAAAATTGGAAAGACAATCCCGACTTCCTCACTGGTATACTTTGCATGAATATCGGATGCAATATCGTCCACTGTTGCAAAATTGTTTTGCGCCTTCGCAACCACTGCTTCTGTAATCGCCACCACATCTTTATTTCCAAAAACAAAACCCTCATTATTAGATGCTTCGATCAAAGAATCGACCACAATACTCGCCAGATCATCCCCTGGTCTAATCACTGGTCCTCTTATCCCTCTCACGGTTGTTCCTACTGTTCTCATTTTCGCCCCCTCGCAAAAAAATGATAGCGAGCTATCATTTACTATATTTTTTTCTTCGGAAAAACGGGTAACTTTCCTAAAGATATGATATCATCTCGCTCCATTGAATCTCCCTCTACCAAGATCGCCGCTTTCCCTACTAGGGTTCCTCCAGCCATCTCCACTAACTTTTCCAACGCTTTTAGAGACTCTCCTGAACTAATGACGTCATCCACAATGAGAACCCTTTTGCCCTTCATAAAATCGCATTCTATCTTATCTAGACAAAGCACCTGCCTTCTTCGTATTGAATTAATCGTTGCCACAACCGGTTCTGTCATATATGGTTTCACTGACTTTCTTGCAACAATGCATTTTGTAAATCCCAATATGCGTGCAAGTTCATGAGCAATTGGAATTCCTTTTATCTCTGCTGTTATAACGACATCCACAGGTGGAATCTTTTCCTTAAGTAACGCCGCCGCTTTTTCGGTCAGTTCTACATCTCCAAGCAAAACAAAACAAGCCACTTCTAGATCATCCGAAGCACTCACAACTTGTAGTTGTCTGGTTACACCCGCTACCTTTAATTCATAAAACCCCATATCACAATCCCCCAATTTGTTCTCTACATAGAATGATATATGGAATAATTATCAAGTCAAGCGCTTTGTTAAAAAAAGTGAAAAAAGCAAATGAAAAAAGGAGTTCCAACTCCAAGCATTTACTTTTAATCCTATTTGTGGTAAAATTAGTTATTCAATTTTTCACTATCACTATATAGATTTTATAAGATGGCTTTCTCAAAAAAGAAAGGAAATGGAAATGCAATTTTTAACCATAGTTACGACGTGTATCACGCTTTTCTTTTTGATAACCGGCATCCGATACGCTATTCCCGGAATCAAAGAGATTCGTTGGATTCTTCGCTCAAATAATCCAGGAAAGTTTTTACATCTCTTAGGCCGCATACTCTATTACTCGTTTTATCTGGTTCTACCAGCTTTCCTCTTCCTTGTATCTGTCCGCCTTCTGATTTTTTACCTCTAAATTTGGTCATAAGTCATCTTATCTCTAAAAGCACCACGGTGCTTTTTTATTCTAAAGAACTCTGTTCAATAGGTACCCAAGATTTCGGAATCATCTTGACGATTTCTTCAAGTTCACTTCTGGTTTGTTCCTGCTTCTCTAGCACCTGCCCCAAAAATTCCAACTGTTCTACATCCGCCTCTTCTTCCCATCTTTTCATCCACATCATTACCTCTTCCAAGGTATCGGAATCCTCTCCGCCTTGAAAAATATAGGCCTTCACCTCTCCTGTTTTTTCTGAAACGCCATCTATGTATCGCCATCTCCCGGAGAAGTTTTTCGTCTGCCTAATGCCCCAAAAATTTGCCTTTTGCTCGAAAGAATGTGCCGGAACCTTAACGAGGTTAATTCCTTTATCTTCTAATAACCATCCCATCACAAAACTTTCAGTGAACTGCCTTGTATCCTTTACCATCCCAATAGACCATCCATCTTCCCCACAAAGAATATAACCATCTAGATGGTCAGCAGACGCAACAAGTAACCTCTTTTGATCATAAAATAAAGACAATTTGAAAATTTTCGGCATCCTATTTTCCTTTTTTTTGCATTATATCACAATTTAATTTCAAAAACAATCGTTTCCCATATATTTACAATTGGCCACTTTTATGTTATACTGTACTTGTTTCATTTCACTATATAGATAGATTTTAATAAGGTAGCCCACAAAAAAGGAGAGGTTAAAATGCCCAATATCATCGCATTATCCATTGTATTCACCTTTCTCTTCGTTATTTTATTCGCATCCCTGATTGGCTTTATTCTAGGCATCCTTTTCTTGTTCATTTCTAAGGACAAGTTAGTGATCCGGTTATACCCAATCACAACAGCACTTCTCTTTGCATTTATTTCCCTAGCATTTATCTGCAATATCCATTTTTAACTACCTTATCTCTTGAGCGCCATGGCGCTCTTTTTTTTACAAGAAAAAAGTTAGACATTTCATCTAACTTATTATAACATATCCGTTAAGTCATCTACAAATTGACCTATTTTAGTAGCCATTACTTTTGTTGTTTTGGCCATCTTGCGTCGACCACGCTTATTTCCTTTAAGCAGCATGCCTGCCATACCTACTATATTCCCCATTACAAATCCTGTCGTAAATTTATTCATGTTGTATACCCCTTTTTATAATTTGGTTCAGTATTATTATGTGCAAGCGCCGTTTAATTATGATGGTAATATTTACTCATTTCGAATTTCAACCTGTCCAATCCATTTTTCTGCAATTTGCTTCAAATTAAGAAGCTCTTCTTTAGAATAGGCTATAAAATCTTGATCTTCAAGCTGTTTGTCCGAATAACGATATTGCTGAATAAAATAATTCGTTGTGCCCTTTAATAGCTCTCCAATTTTTTCCATATCCCCTTCTGTTACAAATGTCTTTGAAACCGTTGTTCTAAATTCACAGTCTATTACTTTTCTCTTTAATAATTCTATACTTTTTCGAATATGTTCCAAATCTTTTTCATTGCATCTTGTTGTTTTTTCATAGTTTTCAAAAGAGGTTTTGACATCCATAGCCACATAATCAATTAAATGCTCTTTTAATAAAAGTGCCAACATATCGCTGTTTGTACCATTGGTATCTAGTTTAATCAAAAACCTTTTTTCCTCATTTTTACAAATTTTTCGAACCTTTTTTAAAAATTCGGGCAAGTCTTCATATAATGTAGGTTCTCCACCCGAAACACATAACGCATCCAATAGTTTCTCTTTCTTCTCAATGTAGTTTATAACTTCCTCTTCTTCAATCCTTTTTAACGCCGCCTGTCCTGTCAGAAGATCTGCATTATGGCAATACGGACAGAAAAAATTGCAACCAGCCACAAAAATAGTGGTTGCAATTTTATCTTTATAATCTATCAGCGATGTTTTTTGCCATCCTTTAATAATCATTTAACAAGCCTCTTCTGCTTTTTTCATTGGCTTTTTGTAATCGACTACATATTCCAGACGATCTTTAAACTCCTCTTGCTTTCCTTCATGCCAGGATTGTACAGGCCTATGGTATCCAACCACTCTAGACCACACTTCTGTTCTCTCTCCACAAGATGGGCAACTGAAATGTTCACCGTCAATATATCCATCGTTTTTACAGATTGAGAAGGTTGGTGTAATCGTGAAGTAAGGAATCTTATAGTTTTCCATTACCCGCTTTACAAGATTTTTACAAGCTTCAATGCTCTTAATTCTTTCTCCGATGAATCCATGTAACACCGTTCCACCGGTGTATCTGGTTTGAAGGTCTTCTTGACGATCCAATGCTTCAAATAAGTCTTCAGTATATCCAACAGGAAGTTTTGAGCTGTTTGTATAATATGGC
>JAVBPT010000074.1:0-5276 GCA_031549455.1 Eubacteriales bacterium | reverse complement strand
AAATTATTAGAGATCAGGATATTGAGCCCAACACCACTGTAAATAAAGGAAGTGCGATTCTGGGTATCATTGTGAGCCGCGGAAGCACGGACATTAAGATATCAGATGTGTCTGGCCTTACGTTAGAAGAAGCCAAAACTCAACTTGAAAACGAAGGATTTACGATTGAAGCCATCTCTGAAAACAGTGAGACGATTGAAATTGGGAAGGTTATTCATACCGTACCCGCTGCAGGAGAAGCGCTTAGACTTGGAGAGCAGATAACGGTATATGTAAGTGTTGGAAACGTGGAAGAATCAAGTGCGAAAGTGCCTAATCTGTATGGATTAAGTGAGCAGCTGGCGACTCAAAAACTGGAGGAAGTGGGATTAAAACTTGGCAAGGTGACTTCCAAGGTCTCTGAAGCAGCGACGGATGGCACCATCATTGAGCAATCACCGCAAAAAGATGTCAATGCCAAAAAAAACTCCACCGTAAACATTGTTTTGGCCAAAAAGCCAGATGCACCTGCTCAAACAGCAACAAATGAAAATAAGGATACAGATATTCGTCTTATCACCGTAAATATAAATCCTGTTTTTGCACTCACCAAGGATAGTTATCATGTTCAGATCATTATACAGACAGAGTCCAGTGTAAGACCGGTTTATGACAAAATGCATGATAAAAAGGACTTTCCGTTTACAAAAAAGGTAGAGGTAAAAAAGGGAAGTATGATCGCTGTCTATATTGATGACAAATTACAATCAGAAGACTATGTTGAGTAGGTTAGAATGGAAAAAGGAAAAGTAATTAAAAGTACAGGAGATATGCCACTGGTCAAACTGGAAACGGGTGAGATCGTCTCTTGTAAATTACGTGGCATATTTAAATTAGAAAAGAAAAAGATCTTGGTTGGAGATGTGGTGTTATTGACCCAGTCCACGAATCGGGCATACCGAATTGATAAGATTATAGAACGTAAAAATGAATTGGTTCGTCCTGCGGTGTCCAATGTGGATCAGATTATGATTGTGTTTTCGATTGAAAGTCCCCCTCTTTCGCTAGAGCTTCTTGACACATTCCTTTCTGTGATTGAAAGTAAACAAAGCATAGAGGCAACTATCATCATTAACAAGTCGGATTTGGATCGGGACCAAAAAATTCAGGAGATCGCAAAAGGCTACCAGAAGATTGGCTATCAGGTAGTTGCAATTAGCGCAACGGATGAGAGCAATCTGGATCAGGTAAGAGCGTTGTTGAAGAATAAGACCACTGCTTTTGCCGGCCCATCAGGCGTCGGAAAGACGTCGTTGCTTTCTAAGCTTTTAAGGAATGAAGATCTCGAAATAGGAGAGATTAGTAATAAGAGCAATAAAGGGAAACACACCACCAAAGTGGTTGAGCTTTTTGAAATAAATGTTTCCAGTTTTGTATTTGACACACCTGGATTTACCACGGTTGATCTCTATGAGATTGAGCTTGATGAGTTAGAAGATACATTCATAGAGTTTAGAGAATATAAAAACAAGTGTCGGTTTAGAGAGTGCTCTCACATAAAAGAGATCGGTTGTGAGATTCAAAAACAAGTGCAGAATGGGAAGATTGATAAGGAACGCTACGACCGATATGTGTCCTTCTATGAGAAATTAAAAAAGAAAGATGAAGTGAGAGAAAAAAGCCATAAGCATTATAAAGGAAAGAAGAGGTTTATAAAATGATTCAAATTTTACCATCGATTCTTACCGCAAATATGCTGGACCTAGATCAAAGCATTGGGATTTTAAAGCAGGCCGGAATCAAAAAACTACACCTCGATGTAATGGATGGGGTATATGTGCAAGCGCTTACCTTTGGGGAAGGGCTTGTTAAGAATATTCGAGAAAGATATCCGGATATAAAATTGGATGTCCATCTTATGCTTTTTGATCCATTAAAAAAGGTTGAGGACTTTATAGGTGCGGGAAGTGATGAAATTACGGTTCATATTGAGACCTGCAGTAAAAGGCAAATTAGAAAATTGTCCAAAAGGTTACGAGCAGAAAAGATCCAAATTGGTGTAGCGATCAATCTGGAGACCAACGTAAAGAAATTGGTGCCGATTTTGGGTGAGATCGATTTTGTCTTAGTAATGAGCATAAAGCCGGGGAAAGGCGGTCAAAAGTTTGATGAATCAATCTACCAAAAGATCGAATTGCTGAACCAGTATCGAAAGGAAAAGGCAAAAAAGTTGATATTAATGGTGGAGGGTGGCGTCTGCAAAGATAACATTTCCATCCTGATGGAGCGAAGAGTTGATGAAGTTGTGGTGGGAAATGCGATCTTTAAAAATAGTGAAATCAAAAAGAACCTTGAGGAACTTCTCTAGGTTCTTTATAATCGTTCTGAGATAGAGACATCTGTTCTAGCGGTATCCACATATCTTCGGATTTCTTCCAAGTAAAATTTGTGATTTGCGATTCCGGTTAAAACGAGATTTGGGCAACTATGGTCAGAGCTATGTAAGATGATATCTGCAAGATCAAAGAATCGGTATAGGAAAGGTTGTCTTACAGAAATGTCAATGACTCTGACGTATTCAATATTTTCTTTCTTTAGTGTAAAGAGTCCATATTGCATTTCAAGTCGTGATGGGGTGAGGGTATAGGTGGTAAAGTAAGAGTCAATTACCATTTTGCAAATATTGGTTAAAATGGCAACGAAGATTAGAATCCCAAAATAAAAGGACAAATTCAGAAGACGATTTAAACCTGTTAGATCAAATATGTAATTTATAACGCCTGTGAGAATAAAGAATATAAACAGATTTAAAATAATATAAAGATTGACAAGTCTTGAATCTTCCTTGAAAGTAAGGTTTTCCATAAGTATACACCTAATCCTTTTTCTAAAAGTATGAATAAAACGTCAAAATATGACGTTTTGCCCCTAATTTGCCTTTTGAACTATTTTTGAAAGTCTTGATTTTTGTCTAGCAGCTGTGTTTTTATGCATCACACCTTTTGCAACCGCCATATCTAATTTCTTGGTTGCTTCACTAAGAGCAATTTTTTTATCTTCACCCGTAGATACCTTTTTTACTGCTGTTTTTACACCTGATTTAATCATTTTGTTCTTAGCCGTTTTTGCTTCAGTTACCTTAATTCTTTTTTTTGCTGATTTAATGTTTGCCATAATACCTCCATTTGTTTATACGTTGAGCCTTTAAACTCCACTTTGCTAACAGTATAAACCATTTTTTTGATATAGTCAATGAATAATTGCAAAAAAAACGTGCCAAACTATAGAAAAAAGGATGGAAAAATGATAAATAGTAAAATGGTTTATACCGACCTTGCAATCGAAGCAAAAGAGATGGTTCACGAGGAAAAAGATGTTGAAATTGAGGGAATCGAGGTCAATATTGAGAAAAGTGAGGGAGATGATGTGACCGTTACCTCAGTGGATGTTTTTAATGAAAAGGGAAGTGAGGCAATTGGGAAGCCCATTGGGAAGTATATTACCATTGAATCGGATGTGATAAAGGAGAGTAACATTGGAAAGCACAGGGAAATATCGCAAACCCTGAGTGATGAATTAAAAAAACTGCTTCCAGAAAAGGAAAATCCAAAAATTCTGGTGGTTGGACTAGGAAATTGGAATGTCACAGCGGATTCACTGGGACCCAAGGTGGTTGAAAACATGATTATCACACGTCATCTTTTTGTCTACTCACCGGAAAGCGTCAGCCATGATACCTTCGGTGATGTGAGTGGCATTATTCCTGGCGTCATGGCCACGACGGGTATGGAAACCAGCGAGATCATACGCGGGATTGTGGACAAAACCACTCCCGAGGTGATCTTTGTCATAGATGCGCTGGCTGCAAGAAATGTGAAGAGAGTTAATTCCACCATTCAGTTAACCAATACGGGAATTTATCCGGGGTCTGGCGTGGGGAATAAGCGAAAAGAGATTACCCAAAACTCGATGGGAATTCCAGTTATTGCCATAGGTGTTCCTACCGTGATCTATGCTACAACGTTGATCAATGATGTGCTTGAGAATATAAAAGATCAAAATTTTGAAATTGACGAAAACTTTTATACAGACTATCTCAATCTATGCGTGACACCCAAGGAAGAGGACATCATTGTCAATCGGATGCAGACCATTATCTCAGATGGTATCAATCTTTTTGCACATAAAGGTATTAAGATTGAAGAGGTAAGAGAATATATTTACTAGGTCTATTTTTATACCCTGTCTAATATACTGTAATAGTTTAAAGGGGTATTCATGAAAGTAAAGGCAAAAGCGAAGAACAAAGAACTGTATTATTATTTACTGTTCACGATGTTGTTGTTTACTATTTTCCTCACTTATCGAATATCAATTCGAGAGGATAGAATCACAACGCTGAGTACAGGGGTTTTAGAAGACCTTAGTATTACAAAGATGTCTTTTTTGGTAAAACACACCATATATCGTTTTTTTATATCAGAAAATATCAAGCCGATTAACTATAAAATAGAGGGGGGTACAACCTATAGCCTGAAACCAGAAATTTTAAAAATGATTTTAACGGAGACCATTCCCGCGTTGAAATATCAGTCACCACTTGTACGGGTAGATGTGAAGGAGACAATCCCTCAACCAATTGAAAAAAAGGGAGAAGAGGTTGTGTCGCGGGATTTTAGTAACGAGAAAAATGAGTTGATCAGTGCGTTTATGGATGGCACCAAAGAACAGATTGTTAGTACTGAAAGAAAATTTTTTATTTATGATGCAGGCGTGACCCTAAAGCCAGATGAATTGAAGTATGAGGAAATCTTAAAATCGCAAAAAGAAAGTCTGGACCTTAGTAAGGCCAAAATTCTGGTTTTTCACACACATTCGCAGGAAAAGTTTAAAAATGATATAGGAAGCATTGTGGATGTGGGCGAGTTAGTCGCTCAGACCTTGACTAATCAATATAAGTTAAATGTGATCCATTATAAAGGCGAACACGATATTGTAAATGGAAAGGTGGATCGAAATGGAAGCTATGAAAGAATGGAATCTGCCGTTCGACAAATTGTGGAGGAAGATGAGAATATAGAGGTGCTTATTGACCTTCATAGAGACGGTCTTCCGGAGGACCGAAAAGTAGTTACAGAGATTAATGGCAAGCCAACTGCCCAGATCATGTTTGTAAATGGGCTATCCAAACTTTATAAAAACGGTTCGATGGAAGATATTGATTATCTGCCAAATCCAAATCTAAACGGGAATCTAAACTTTAGTATGTCAATGCAGATGGTGGCAGATAAGATGTA
>JAVBPT010000035.1:0-15251 GCA_031549455.1 Eubacteriales bacterium | reverse complement strand
CCGATTGAACGATGGCCTTTGCACACTCATTACAAGGGAATAAGGCCACATATAATTTAGCCCCATCTAGCGATCCTCTATAATTCAAAATTGCATTTAGTTCTGCATGACACATATATGGATATTTTGTTTTTGCATACTCCCCTTCGCGATCCCATTGCACTTTATCGTCACTATATCCTCTCGGCGCTCCATTATATCCAATAGAAAGAATTCGATTATCCTCTGTCACGATGCATGCTCCAACTTGCGTTGTAGGATCTTTACTTCGCTCTGCCGATAATAAACAGATCCCCATAAAGTATTCATCCCAACTTATGTAATCATCTCTTTTTTTCATGCGACCTCCAGTTATCTTTAATTAGCTTCATTATAGAACAAACTTTTCTTTTTTCAATCATTTTTTACAAATATTTGCGTTTTACAATTTATCCCATATTTAAATCTTCAGCGGCTTCAACCATCGCATATACTTCTAATGCGGGCTCCCCTCCAAGTGCAGCTGTCATCGCACCTACTTTACTAATATAGTCTCTCGTAACAGCTGTATTTATATAACCAATATAACGGTTGGACGCCTCTTTTGAGTCTGAAATAAGCGGATTATTAGGATGCTTACTATTGTAACGTTCCGTAGCCTCATGCTTTCCGAGCATCACCTCAGCTCCACACCACATCGCCCTGTAGACATTCTTATTTCCAAGAAGCGCCTGCCCGATTTCATTATTCGTCATTTCCGCTTTCCCTTTTCCAAACATTTCTTTAAATTTATCGTCCGGCATAAGTTCCCTGGCAGAAGAAGGCATCACCTGCATTAGGCCAGAAGCTCCCGATTCGCTTACTGCATTACTATTACCGCGTGTTTCCACAATAAGGGTTGCAATAAAGTGTTCAGGTGTAATCTTGAACCCTCTTTCACGTTCAAAGTCATCCAGCACCCGTTTCACAGTATAGTAGTTAATACCCATTCCTCTTTCCCGGTAAATCTTGATATCATTACAGTATGTATCAAATATCTCTTTCCTCATATTTTTAGGTGGAATCAATCTGTCCGGATCTACATATCCATCCTCATCCACATAAAACGGACGCTCTTCTATTGGTTCCACCGAATCATCAACCAATTCAAATGAAGGAACGGTGACATTTGTAGTACAGATCTCATGTTCTACCGCTTCATCTATTGACAGCCCATTTTCGTCTTCTACAATTAGTTTCTCATTTATGTCCGGAATTTCAACCTGAAATTCCTCCCCATCCACTTCTAAGGTTTCCAAAAATTCTTTCCTGGCTTGCTCCATCTTCTCAACATAAGCGGCTCTTTCCGTCTCCTGATGTCCAACCTGCACCTTAGCCGTCAGATAGCCCGCGGTAGCAGCCGAAATCGTCGCCAGAGAAACAGCTCCTACTCTTTTTGCCTTTTGATGACCTGTTTTTCTACCCTCTATCCATTTTTTTGCAAGCGTAATGATCACCGCTTCTGCTAAAATAAAGGGTGTTATCCTTTTTTGTCCTCTTCTTTCATCTTTCTTTTCCATATTTCACCACATGTTTCCTTTTATACCATTATAACCCATATGGATAAATATGTCAATCCTTTTGTTGGTTTTTTTGATAAAAAAATAAATCGCACTTACGATTCATTCTTCCCATAACAATATTAATCGTTCTTACCACTTCAGAGCTCCGGTTCTCTAATTTACGAAACTCATCTCAATGATCCGGGTCGCCATCCGGGCGCTCTACTTCTCCCTTTTTCATAACTAGCATTTCTTGCACCTCTGTTAAAGAATGAAATGGCTCCGTAAATAACATGTTTCTTATCTCATCCGTTGGCTCTATGCAATCAATAACCATCACCGGTTTTGCTCCTGCACGATATGCAGCAATAATTCCGCTTGGCGCATCCTCTAAAACCATTGTTTTCTCCGGGTTTACAGATAGCGCTTCACATGCTTTAAGGAAAATATCCGGAGCCGGTTTCCCATTTTGCACCATATCCCCACATATGATTGCGTCAAAGCTATCTGCAGTAATATTCGCTTTCTGTAAGTAGGATTGTATTCTAGGGGACTTCTCCGATGTGCCTATTGCAATTTTAATCCTATTTTCTCTTGCATATTGTAATAATTCGATTAATCCATCCTTAACAGGCAACCCTCTGGTCTCTATCGCTTCATCAAGATAATCCAAAAGCTGCTTTAAATATTCATCAAAATCAAACTCTTTTCTCTCTTTTTCCAAAGATATTCCGTCTAACAATGATTTAAATAAAACTTTTATATCTTCTTTTCGTTTGCCCTTACAATCTTTTATAAACGCTTCTGATACTTCAGCTTCATATCCCCACTTCTTTGCAATCATCGCAAATGCTTCTTCATATAACCTTTCCGTTCCGAACATTAATCCGTCTACATCAAAAATAATTGCTTCAATATCATTGTCTTTCATTCGTGCCTCCTTTTTTACCATTCCACTTTCCAGTTGACCACAAGCTACAAAAAAGAGTAAGATGTTTACATCCATTTTACTCTTTACATAGCTCAAACCTATATCTCTGTCCATTTTGGTTCACTTCATCAAAAAAATCTTCTGAAAGTCTAAACCATATTTGTCCTTTTGGATATCCTTGCGATTCTTCCAATTCCTCTATCGCTATCATTTCCTTTTTTGTTTCTGAGTCTAGTCCCTTGCAGATCACTTTTACTCGCTTCCCCTTATAATGTATATACATTTTTCCGGTTTCAATATTCATCTTATCTCTCCTCATCTACAAAATACTATTTTGGAGCTCTTGATTTATAATTGCTTCCCACAGCAGTGTTTATATTTTTTCCCGCTTCCACAAGGACAAAGTGCATTTCGGTCGTCCTTCTTGTTTTCTTTCACCCTTTGTTTTTGCTTCATCTCTTCATCTCCATGGTTTGCAACCATATTTTTAGCCACTTTTTCTCTTTCAATCTTTTGATAAGCTCTTACGTTATAAATGTTTCGAATGGTTTCAAATTTAATATCTTGTATTAATGCTTCAAACATATCATTTGAAGTAATTTGATACTCAATCAATGGATCCCTTTGTGCATATCCTTGTAGCACAATCCATTGCTTCATCTGTTCCATGGCATCGATGTGGTCAATCCACTTTTCGTCCACAATCTTCAGAAGAACAACCCTCTCAGCCTCTCTCATGATCTTTTCTGTCATCTCTTGTTCTTTCTTTTCATATAAATCGGTGGCTATTCCTTTTAATTTATTTCGCACATCCTCCACATATAACGCTTCTAAATCAAGGGTAAACTCTTCCAGTACCGGAAATAAGTCGCAAAACTCTTTAATCAACGACTCTACATTGGGGTCTTCCTGTACATTTAAAATATTTTTTTGAATAAGAAGATCAATGATGTCATCTACCATTCCCATAATCACATGCTTTACATCTTCACCGTTTAAAACCACGCTTCGCTCATCATAGATCACTTTTCTTTGCTCATTCATTACATTATCATACTCCAGCAACCGTTTACGAGTTCCAAAGTTTCTTTCTTCCACTTTCTTTTGCGCAGTCTCAATGGTTCCAGACAACATCCCATGCTCAATTGCAAGTCCTTCAGGCATGTTCATAGAGTTCAGAAGACCTAACATTCTTTCTGAACCGAAGAGCCGCATTAGGTCATCTTCAAGTGAGATATAAAATCGAGTCTCCCCGGGGTCTCCTTGCCTTCCGGCACGACCTCTCAGCTGATTGTCAATACGTCTGGACTCATGTCGTTCTGTTCCAATGATTTTAAGGCCGCCTACCGCGATTACTTTTTCTCTTTCGGCATCGGTATCTTGTTTGTATTGGTCTTTTAGTTCACTAAACCTTTTTCTGACTTCCATAATTTCTTCATTGTCTGTTTCATTAATACTGTCACACACAGCAATGAGCTCTTCTGAGGTCCCGGTTCTTCTCATCTCCATTTTGGCCATGTATTCTGGATTTCCACCCAGGATAATGTCAGTACCACGCCCCGCCATGTTTGTAGCAATCGTCACATTCTTAAATCGTCCAGCCTGCGCCACAATTTCGGCTTCTCTTTCATGGAATTTGGCATTCAACACCTGATGATTGATTCGTTTTTGTGAGAGCATCTTACTAATTTCTTCTGAGGCCTCAATCGTAATGGTCCCCACAAGCACAGGTTGTCCAATTTCATGTGCCTCCGCAATTGCTTTCACAATTCCATTTAGCTTTTCTCGTCTGGTTTTATACACCTGATCGGTTAGATCCTTTCTAACCACCGGTTTATTGGTTGGTAATTCCACACAGGCTACGTTATAGATTTCTCTAAACTCATCCTCTTCCGTTAGAGCAGTTCCCGTCATTCCGGCTTTTTTATCATATTTATTAAAATAGCTTTGTAGCGTAATGGTTGCAAGTGTCTTGCTTTCGCTCTTTACCTCTACTTTTTCCTTTGCCTCGATCGCCTGATGTAGACCATCTGAATATCTTCTTCCCGGCATAAGACGTCCTGTGAATTCATCCACAATCACGATTTTTCCATCCACCACGATATAATCCTTTTCGAGCTTCATTAAATAGTGAGCTCTAAGCGCAATGTTAATATGATGTTGGATTTCTATATTTTCCGAGTCCGCTAGATTTTCAATGCTAAAGTATCGTTCTGCCTTGGTCACGCCCTCTCCTGTCAAAACAACGGTATGCGCTTTTTCGTCCACAACAAAGTCACCCTCTTCATCCATCGCTCGCTTCATAATCATGGTCATCTTATCTTGTGGCGTAATGACTCTCCCCTTTATTAAAGTTCTTACAAAAAGATCAGCTCTTTGATAAAGCTGAGTAGACTTATCACTTTTTCCTGAAATAATGAGAGGTGTTCTGGCTTCATCAATCAGCACCGAGTCCACTTCATCGATGATCGCATAATGCAGATCCCTTTGAACCAGTTCTTCCTGATAGATGGCCATATGGTCCCGCAAGTAATCAAACCCAAACTCATTATTGGTGCCATAAGTAATATCCGAGGCATAGGCGGTTCTACGATCTGGTGGTTTCAGATCACTTACCACCACGCCCACCGTTAGTCCTAAGAAACGATGAATCTTTCCCATCCACTCGGAGTCACGCCTTGCCAGGTAATCATTCACTGTAATAATATGCACCCCTTTTTCAAGCAGGGCATTTAGGTAGGCAGGAAGTGTGGAAACAAGCGTTTTCCCCTCCCCGGTTTTCATTTCAACAATGTTCCCTTTATGAAGCAAGATTCCACCTAAGATTTGCACATCAAAGTGTCTCTTGTCAATGGTTCTTTTTCCGGCCTCTCTTACCACCGCAAATGCCTCTATCATAATATCATCCAACGTTTCTCCATTTGCAAGACGATTTTTAAATTCGGTCGTCTTTTCAGCAAGCTCAGCATCTGAAAGTGCAGAAATCTTAGGTTCCAAATCTGAAACCTGTTTCACAAGAGGCATATACTTTTTAATTATTTTTTTGCTATATGTTCCAAAAACGGATTCATAAACTGTTTTTATTATCATTTGTTACTCCATTACTTCAATTTTTATACTCTTAATCAGCACATCTTTTACTGGCTTGTTGTTTGGGTTTCCTTCCTCATCCACTCCAGTCTCGACGGCCGCAATCGCATCTACCACATCCATCCCTTCGTACACTTGACCAAAAATCGTATGCGCATTTAAAAGACGAGGTTCTTGTTGTAAACGCGCCGCTTCCTGTATATGCTTTGAGAAGAAAAGTTTATCAAGCCATGGTGTTCCACCAATCTCTTGATATTTACGGATGACGTCCTCACTAAAGCTATAACGTCTCAATTGTGCCGCAAGATCCTCTCCCACCTCTTTCGCTTGTACGATAAAAAACTGGCTTCCATTGGTGTTTGGACCCGAATTTGCCATGGAAAGCGCTCCTCTGAAATTATGGAGATTCTCGGTGAACTCGTCCGCAAAAGGAGTCCCCCAGATGCTCTCTCCCCCATTTCCAGTTCCCAATGGGTCTCCTCCCTGAATCATAAACTCTTCCATTACACGATGAAAGATTAGATTATCATAATAGCCATCTTGGGCATGCGTGGTAAAATTTTCCACTGCTTTTTGCGTAAGCTCTGGGAAAAGTTTGATTTTGACCGTTCCCATGCTTGTATCCATGATCGCAACCGTGTCTCCCGTTAACGGTGGAGCAAGTTGTTCATTTATCGCCGTTTTATAGTCAAATTCTTCTTTTACGGATATCTCACTTTTCTTGGTATCATTCCCACAGGATACCAAGAAAATCCCAAGAATGAATAACCACATAACACCTAATTTCTTCATTTGCACTCCTTTATATAACCTTTTTTAGAAGTATAGCACTTTTTTTTAAAAATTCAAATCTTTTAGGACATTTTTTCGAATAAAGTTTGCAAACAAAGTTTTCTTGGCTTCTAGCTCTTTCTCACTTTCCCCAAGTAGGTTTACATAAACTTTTATCTTGGGTTCCGTTCCCGATGGCCTCACGCAGATGAAACTTCCATCTTCTAATTCATAGTAGAGAACATTTGCATAAAAATCCCCTTCGCCTTTTGAATAATCGATGTATCTGCTAATTTTTAGATTGGCTATTTCGTAAAATGGTTTTTGACGTAAATCACTCATGATCTCATCGATTTTACCTATTTCTTCTAATGTAGGATAACTTTTTGTGATCAGTAGATCATCAAAATAGGAATAGGTTTCATAGAGCGCCCTAATATAATCTTCAAGATGCATCTGATCCCTTTCTAGGCCGAGCAAAAACTCCACAAAAAGCATCATGCTGGCAATGCCGTCCTTGTCTGCAATGTAACTTCCTTTTAGATATCCATTGCTCTCCTCAAGACCAAAAATAAAGTTCTCAGGCTCCTTCACAATCTGTTTTCCGATGTTTTTAAATCCAGTATGCGTATTCTTCACTTCTATTCCATAGTCTTTACAAATTCGCTCTACAATATTTGTGGTTACGATTGTTTTTGCAACAAATTCTTCAATCAATTTTTCTTTTTTTGTTTTAAGAATATAGGAAAGCAGAAGTACCCCCACCGTATTGCCCGAAAGAAGTCTATAACGACTATTCTTATCTTTGTACATCACACCCAATCGATCCGCATCTGGGTCGTTTAAGAAAATGACATCTGCATCTTCTTTCTCTGCAAGTTCAAGTGATACCCTGAAGCTTTCCAATTCTTCTGGATTGGGTTTTGGCACCGTTGTAAAATGGGGATCTTTTTGTTTTTGCACCTCCGGAATAAAAACATGTATAATACCCAGTTCCTCAAAAATTCTTTGACTCAGCGTGCAACCCGTTCCATTTAGCGGACTATACACGATTCTCAGATTTTGTTTTTCTTCATAAAAACTGGTCAACACCTCCTTATTAACAATCTCCTCCTTAATACGCTTAATATAGTCTTCATACACCTCATTTTCTAGAATACTCATATTTTTTTGATCCAACCTGGAGAATTGATAAAAGCTTAGAAAGCGAATTTTCTTAAATGAATCAATCTTTTTCATCTCTCTTTGAATCATCTCGGTATTCTCGTTTGTAAGTTGCATACCAAAACCATTATATACCTTATAGCCATTATATTCCTTCGAATTATGACTTGCCGTGATCATAATGCCCAGATTTGCATTAAGCTCCTTTGTAAAATAGGCTAACACAGGTGTCGGTGTTTCGTTATCAAAAAGATAAACATAGATTCCATTGGCCATAAATACTCTTGCCGCCTCAATCGCAAACGCTTTTGATTTTTGCCTGGTGTCATATGAAATTACCGCCACGTAGCGTCCCTCTTTTAAAAAGGCTTTCTTCATATAATTGCACACCGCCTGGGTTATTTTTCGTATTGTATACTTATTGATACAATTTGTACCAAGCCCCATTCTTTCTCGTATTCCACCCGTTCCAAAAACAAGTTCACTCGAAAAGTTTTCTCTCATTTCCGCATTTGTCATTTCAAGAAGTGTCATTCGATCTTCATCATCAATATAAGAATCATTTAACCATTTCTCATGTGCACGTATATAATGATTTTCTGATTTTAAAATTTCCAACATAAATAAATACCCTATTCTTTTTTCTATAGAGTATTTATATTGTTCAATTTATAAAAAGATGACTTGTTTGTACCAAACTTTAATTTACCGCCAATAGATCCTCCGGATTTCCCACGCGAAATTCCATCTCATCCAAATTTTTAATCAGTTCCGGCAACATTTTGGGCGTGGTCGCATTGGTGATATGCATAAGAATAATTGCGCCGTCATGTAACCTTCCGGTTACCTTATTAGTGGCCTTTTGCACATCCATCCCTGTTTTCCCCCAATCCTCATAAGCAACTGACCACATCACCGTCTTATAGCCCAGGCCATTTAAAAGGCCCAAAACGCTCTCATTAAATCTTCCACTGGGTGGCCTAAAGAATTTCGAATGATAGTTGTATTTTTCTTCCAGTTTGTCTTGTAAGATTACAATATCTTCTTTTGCCTTTTCAAGTGAAAGTGTGGCGAGGTCCTTATGCTTTTCCGTGTGATTTCCAAGTGTATGGCCCTCATTGAGCATTTGCTTAATGAGTTCATCTTCCTGATCTACATAATTCCCGCAGAGAAAAAAGATGGCTTTTATGTTGTTTTCTTTCAATACATTTAATACCTCTTCTGTAAATCCCGCCTCATACCCAAGGTCAAAAGTGAAATAGATTTTTTTTTGTGTTTCATCTCCCATATACATTCCGTTGTTGTTCTTTAATAGTTCTGCCCCCTTCGGGGAAACATCCGGTTTTTTATTCTTCTCCTTAAAACTAAGCCCCCAGGATATAGCACCTCCTGCGTTGGTGGAAACATGTTGTATTAGTAAGGTCCCTGCCGAAAGCAGCACAACGCCAGCAATCGCAATAAAAAAAACAAATTTGTAGAACAAAGTCCCTTTATTTCGCTTACGAAACATATTCTTCATGATCACTCCTTTATTCATTATTTATATTATAAATATGCTGTGAAAAAGAACTTCATGAAAAAAAGATTGCTTTTAATCCCCCATTTTGTTATCATAAAGTCAATTAGAAGGTTTTTATGAAAACAGTTGGCATCGTTGCTGAATATAACCCCTTTCATAACGGACATCTCTATCAGATCCAAAAGGTAAAAGAACATCTTAGCCCGGATTTTATTGTAGTGGTCATGAGTTCAAATTTTTCTCAAAGAGGAGAGCCCACCTGTCTGTCTCAACTGGAGCGAACAAGACTGGCGCTCCTCTCTGGTGCATCCCTCGTGATCGAACTCCCCACTGTTTTTAGCTCTGCTAGTGCGGAGCACTTCGCCACTGCCGCGATTAAGTCGCTTCATGCGCTTGGTATCATAGATCATATTGTCTTTGGGGCAGAATGCGATGATCTTAAAAAACTTGAAAATCTAGCCAATTATCTTGTAAAAGAAAGCAGAGAATATAAAAAAAGTCTGAAGGAGGAACTCAAAACAGGCAGCAGTTTTCCGGTTGCAAGAGCCAACGCTCTAAAGAGCGCGGGACTTGACTCCGACTTATTTCTTGGCTCAAACAATATTTTAGCCATTGAATATTTAAAAGCCTTAAAGAGATTGAACTCCACAATAGCTCCCTATGTTCTTAAACGTGTAGGGCCTGGTTTTAATAGTGATGAGATATCCGAAACCTTTTCCTCCGCCACCCACATCCGAAAAAAAATAGCAGAGGATTATTTTCAAGCCATTCAAAGTTTCGTTCCAGACTATACCTATAAAGCACTTACCCAAAACCCTCTTAACTTTTTAGACACCTACTCCGATATTCTTTTTTACCGTCTAAGAACAATGAACCGCGAAGAACTTAGAAAAATTCACGAAATAAAAGAAGGCATTGAAAATCGCATTTTGGAACGAGCGCCTGACTGTAAAACCATCAGCGAACTTTTGGAACGATTAAAGTGCAAACGCTATCCCTACTCCTCTCTGAGCCGAATGGTTTTAAACATTCTGCTTAACATTACAACGAAAGACTTCAAAGCCTTTGAAAAAGGCTTTCCGCGATATATTAGGGTTCTTGGGTTTAGAAAACAGGATGAACAGATTTGGAAAGCGTTAAAAACAAATGCAAAGGCTTCGCTTGTCACCAACTTAGGAGATTTTTTAAAGGATTGCAAAAAAGAGTCGAGACGACTCTTACAAAAAGAAATGATCTATTCCAATCTCTATCATCTTAAAACGGATCGACTCATGAATGCCGAACTTACTCAAAAACTAATGGTGCTATAGAAAGTGAGGTGACTGCATCTTGAGAAAACCATTCTTCTCCCCTTTGATCGATCAGTAACGTCACCTGGGTCGTTCGTTTGGAATCTCTGCTGGTGTAGTAAATAACATGACAGATTTCCTCTGCCACATCGCTAATCGTACCAAGGTAATGAATATGCATCTTATGCTCCCCCGGCAAAATGCTTTTTAGACTCGCTTCCTCTCCATCTCGTCCTTCCGTTAGCATAATAAAATCTTCGTTTCCATTTTTATCTCTCGTAATAAGCCCCACATCTGAAATGGCATAACTGCCACGAAAGGTCGTTATATTTCCTTCAATACAGGATTTTCCTTGATAGGAAATTGGGGAGGCATAGTATTCCTTTTGAGCCTTATCATACCCCACCACAATAGTTCCATTTTTTAATTCGATTTCTCTCATATCTACTCCTTATTCTTGCTGCCTTTCCATTCTCTCATTGAACTTCCAAACAAGCCCCCCCATCATTTTGATCTCTTCCATCTCATGTGAAATCAGAAGGATGGTTTTTTCTTTTGCATTTTCTTTTATATAATAGATGATCTTTTCTTTACTTTTATGATCGATTCCTTTAAATGGTTCATCCAAAATCATGATGTCAAAATCTGATAAAAATGTAATCGCAAGCATTAGCTTTCGCTTCATTCCCCCACTTAGCTCATTCGGATATTTATCCAAGTGTTCTCCTAACTCAAGAATCTCTATCCAGTTTTCATAATCCTCTTTTCGGTTTGTTATCACCTCTATGTTTTGGCGAGCAGTATACCACGGAAAGAGTCTATCTTCTTGAAACAGATAGGCAATTTTGGATGTAGAAATGATGCGTTTGCCTGAAAAATGCTTATCAAGGCCCGCAATGATTCGCATTAAAGTGGTTTTGCCCGCGCCTGATGGAGCATAAATGGTGTTGATCTCCTTTTCCGAAAACGCGATTGTTAATTCTGGAATAATCCGCTTCCCGTTAAACTCCTTTTTTATCTTCTCGAGCCTAATCATGTCGCACCTCCTTCCCAAGCAGCCACATGATAAGGTATTCAAATAAAAGACTTAACAAAACCACCACCACTGTCCAGCTGAACAGATTGAGTGTGTCTAGATAGATTTTTGCGTTGTTCAGCTCATATCCAATACTCATCCTGGGTAGTGCCAATATCTCCGCTGTTAAACCCGCTTTCCAGCTAAATCCAAGACCTGCTTTGATGGCAATGACCACATAGGGTTTTAGAGAATGGAGATAAATGTGCTTCACCCTCTTTGCCCACGAAAATTTGTAAATGGTGGCAAGTTCAAGCAGATTTCGATCAACCGAGCGTATTCCCCCCACAATGTTAAAATAGAAGATGGGAAGCACCATCAAAAAAACAATAAAAGAGGTAATATATACTTTTGCCAAAAATACAATCACGAGCAAAATAAATGAGGTAACAGGTACAATCTTAATCAGTTGAATAATTGGCTCTATGAACAATTTGAAATAGGAGCTCATACAGGATGCGATTGAAATGATAAAAGCAACGAGAAACGCGGTCACAAATCCAAGCATGATCCTAAGCATGGTGTTTGCGATTGAAAGCCAAAATAATTTTGTCAAAGAAATCTTTGTGAGATTAAGTACAATCTCAATAGGCCCAACCAAGATGAGCGGATTATGAATCAAAACTGAGATTAGTTGCCATATGGTAAGCCAAAAGCAAAGCACCACAAGCTTAGTAAAAAATGGTTTCATCCGGCAAGGTTCCTCCTATAGAAGCTGGGTTGAGTGCAAATAATTTTTCAAAATAGGATGTAATCATCTTCTTCATTTCATTTCCAGTAATAAACTTGATATTGGTTCTTGGAATCATTTCAAGAGCAATCTTTTCACTATTTACAATCTCATATTTTACAGCTAACTTTGCGACTTCATCGGTATGCTCTGTAACATAATCGATCGACTTTTTATAATCTTGTAAGAACACAGGTGCCGCCTCTATGCCTTTTGCATTTGCCACTAGAACACCCATTGGTAGTTCCTCTTCATTCTTGTCTATCCACTCCTGATTTAGATCCAGTTTGATCTCAAGATCCGGATTATTTGTCAAGGCGATTGTAACAAACGGTTCTGGCAAGAGAGCCGCTTCTACTCTTCCGATTGTAACAAGCGAGGCGAGCTCAGTGTGCTCACCATAATAGGATACATTTTCATTTTCTCCTACAAAATATTGCAGCACGAGATCTGGCGTAGCACCTTTTCCTGCAACCCCTAGTCCCACTGTTTTAAGATCCAAAAGTGTCTTAATCTCCACATCTTTATTTGCAATCACATACAAAGACCCCATGGTGCTTGCTACCAGAATCTTGGTTGCATGATTTGTCCTCCCATATACAATCGAGGCCATATTGGTTGGTAAAGCCGCAATATCCACCTCATTTTTAACAATCGCTGCATTGAGTTCCTCTGGTTTGTTATAAATTTCTATATTATACATCCCATCCTCCATGAGCTTTAAGATCGAAACCGCTGAGGGTCCTTTTAAAACACCAATCTGGATCTCTGGTTTTTCTTCCACCACCACTTTGCCACAGGCGGTCATTAAAATAACAAATAGGATGAGTAATCCAACTAAACTTTTCTTCATTTTTTCTCCTTCTCTAATTACACATTTTCTCAAGCCTTGCCACATCTAATACCTTGATCTGTTTTTTGTTTCTAAAAATAATAAAGTTATTCTCCAAATGTTCCAATGCTCTATACAAAGAGGCCCTCCCAAGATCCAACATGAGTGCAAATTGGGTAAGAGAGTTCGGCAGAAAAACAATCCGCTCCCCTCCTTCTTCTTGGATGTGCTCGAGCAAGTATAGACTGAGTTTAGCCTCAGCAGAACCCGCTGTAAAATTATGAATTCGCCTTGCCAAAAAAGCGAAATCCTCTGAAACGAGTTCAAGGTAGTTTTCTAAGATTGCCTCATCAGTTGTAAAAAGTCTTTTCATCTTAGCCTCATCAATCAATAAGGCAATTGAATTTCTAGATGCGGTAATGGATAAAATAGTATCACGATTTTTATTAAATGCAAGCGATGTGCCCAAAATTTCACTTTTTTCATACTTCCGCAATGTCAATCCTTTATTTTTCAACTCCACTTCTCCCTTTAAAAGGATCATAATACCTTTCTGATTTTGAAAAAGCAATTCTCCTTTTTTGAATTTTAGGATGGCTTCTTTTTCAAAGAGTTGATTCTTATACGATTTCAACATTACATTTCTCATTAATTTTGATTCGCTCAACAGCTCAAGGTATTTTCGATTAATTTGCATTCTAACACTCCAATGTATCTTTTGATACATATATTATACCTTTTTAGACCTTAATGTCAAGACAAACAAAAAAGCGTCACTAGTACGCTTCTAATCAATATACTTTCGAATCTTCTCAAGGAGAATGTCTACGTTCACTGGCTTTTTGATAAAGTCGTTTCCACCTGTATCCAGCGACTTTTTAATATTCTCCACACTCGCATTTCCGGTTAGGAAAATGACAGGCGTATTTTTATAAAGTTCCATTTTTCGAATAATGTTTAACAATGCAAATCCATCCATCTCTGGCATTTCAATATCTAATAAAATCAAATCCGCATGATTTGTAGTGAGAAATTTAAGTGCTGACATATAATTGGTTACACCATATACGCTATAATGACTTGTTAAAACCAATTTTACTGTATTTAACACATCCGGAACATCATCCACCGCCAAAATTTTCTTTTTGGCATTCACCCTCTGGCTGTTTTGATTTTTTTCTACCATCGCAATCAACTCTTTTGTGGTTGATAAGGCATCATCATAGTCAAATTTTCTGAAATCATTGTAAATTGTAAACAATGCCAAGTCAATCGGATCTGTGTAACGAAAGCTTCGAATGTTTTTCAGGATACCATACGCCCCGTCAATTTCAAAGTTTTCAATCAGCAAGCTTAACTTTTCCAATGCCTCTACACGAATTGGTGCTTCGTATTTGTTTTGTTGATCTATGCCTTCCTCTTCTATCACTTGTCTTGGCGTATTGTCCATCTGTGCCCGATTCATCTCCGCCACTCGAACCTTTTCACATAACCCCTCTATTTTTTTATTTAGAACCACAATTGCTTCCTCAAGCCTCTCCTTGTCACCTGACTTCGCAATCACTTCTACCCTCTCCGTCTCAAAAAGCAGAGCTGGAGAACCAATCTCAATTAAACCCTTTTGCAGCTCCTCAATCTTGTCCAAAAAGGCATCTTGCTCCTCTTTGTTTGTAGGCACACACAAGGTTTCAACCAACCCTGGCATCTTATAAATAAAGTTTGATAGCATTTCAAAATAGTTTGTTCTAGAACCTGAATTCTTCATCGCACTAAATGCTTCTAATTCTTCATAATTCATGAGTACCATCATCCGATACTGCTTGTTCTTATCCTCCCTTTAAACCCCCCACTTTTTTTAAATCCGCTTTATTTCTTGTAGTGCTTTATCAAAATCAAATTGTTCAAGTGTACTGATGAGCTCCTGTAACTTTTCATTCATAATTTGTCCATAATCATATTCAAGAAGTGGTCTGAGTCGAGCCAACGCCTCGTCTCCCTCAAAGGATGCAATGGCTTCCGAAACCATCCCAAGCTCCTTTTGCAAGTCCGTCAAGTTACCCTCTTTTGTATACGTTTTGGTTCCTTTGGCTTCACTTAGTGCCTCAGACAATTTATGGTATAAAGTCAAGAGCTGTGAATTAAAATCAAAAATCTGCTCTCTACAGAAAGTCACATCGTTCTCTTTAGAACGCATCTCTAGTGCTTCCGCAAAAAGAGCCAGCTGGGTCGCCCCAATGTTATTCAATGAGCCCTTCATCCCGTGCACTTCAATCGAAAAATTTTTAAGATCCTCCTGCCCAACAAAAGACTGTAATCTTTCAATCACCTCA
>JAVBPT010000070.1:0-7972 GCA_031549455.1 Eubacteriales bacterium | reverse complement strand
TGAATTCCCGTTTCGGTTCTTAGAACATATTCCACTTCCTTCAATACTTCCTTTGTTGCTTCTGAATAAGCCTTTACAAGCCCTCCCGTACCCAACAAAATTCCACCGAAATACCTTGTTACCACAATTAGCACGTTGCATAAGTTTTCGCCTCTTAGGATATCCAGTATGGGTTTTCCAGCTGTACCGCTTGGTTCTCCATCATCTCCTGCTTTCTCAGTAAGTTTTCCATCTTCTATTATTCTATACACCGATACATTATGCGATGCATCATGATAGTATTTTTGCACTCGAGTTATTTCATTTTCTGCTTCTACTATGGTGTTTGCAGGAAAAATCCGAGCAATGAAAGTGGATTTTTTGACACTCAACTTACTCTCTTGTTTTTTTAGAACGGTGTTATACTGTCCCGTCATCATTACACCTTTTTGGTAGTCTTGGTCTTATTTCTAAGGAAGAAAATCTCCTGGCGGTTAACCTCCAGAATGCTCTCTTTTTGCATAAGCATTAACAAGGTGGCGTAAGCGGTTCTCAACATTTTTTCTTTTTCATAGCGCTTATCAAAACCAGACATCATTCCCGCTATAAAAGCCTGATTCGCATAGACTTCATTTCGATTTTCAAGTGCAAAAACCGGAGAAATATAGAGCACACTATCCTTGGAAAATAAATAGACACCATCCTTATATAGATTCACACTAATATACAGCGTATCCTGCTTAAAGTAATTTTCAATAAATTTTTGAATCTCTGTGAAATTTGATAAGTCAACGCCTAAAGATTCTAGCATCTTTTTTTCAAAATTGAGGTAATAATTCTTATTTAGGTTCGGATCGGCCGGATTTACTACATTTTTGAAAACTCTCACATTATTCCTTTTGGCTTCTGCATAAAGTTGTGTTATGCTGTCCTGTGTCATGTAATTATGCAGGCATGAATCAAAAAATACGATGTCAATTTTTTTCAAATTTTCTCTAAAATGTGTAATAAAAGTTTGTGTGTTCTTCTCATCCAACATGTGGAGCTCGCTTTCGAGACTTGTAACGCTTCTCGAATTTGTATCCACAATCTGAATGCTTTCAATGGTATTCCGATTGAGATGGAGCAACTCTGATTTGATCTTATGCATGCTGATATAATTTTTTATATATCGACCATTCATACCTCCAATTGAAGACAGCATAAATGGCTCAGTTTGAAGAATCTTTGAGCAAAGTGCTATATTTAATCCCTCCGACTGAATATCAATGTGTTTCTCCTGAATAATATTTTTTTCGCTCTGCTTAAAATTTTCTACCAAGAAGGTTTTGCCAATTACATGGTGCAGTGATACAAACAAGATCACTTTTTTCTCCCGCCTTTCTCTTCCCCAAATTCGTTATCCGTATTCTTTTTTGAATCAACCGCATTATTGATTGATTTAAGAATGGTGAATGCAAATGCATCAATGCTTTTAATAAACACTTTTATCGTTTTAAAATCCTCTTTTTTGTCCGTCTCATACCAACTTGGAAGCTTTAGATCTATCTTTTTAAAATGCTCTATCCATAAATCACCCCGTCTAAACATGAGTGCATAAGGTAGAATTTCATAAAAATATCGATCATTCTCTTCTTGCAGCCTCAAAATGTCTTTCTCATTTGCCTCTTTAATAAATTGCCTAAACCCTCGCATTTCTCGTCCCAACATCGTGTATTTCGTCGTCTTATTTCTCGCATACTGAGTCACCAGAAAGAGTGCAACCATGCACACAAGATGAGCCCACGGCATGTTGAAATAAAAATGAGAAAACGCTGCTAGCAATATGAATAAGACCTGATTTAAAATTTTGTTTGTGTCCCTCACTTGGCTAAACAGTAAAATCAACAAAATAACCTCTGTAAAAGCCAAAAAGGTTTTATCCTTGATATCCATATGATATCCATAGTAATCGATAAAAATTAAGATATTCCAAAAAGCGAAAATAGAAAGTTTGAAAAAGGAAATGAGTCGGTTAATATGGCTACTCTTAGCATCGTTGCTTTTTTTTCGTATGGTTTCATAGATGCCCTCACCAATCTCCTCAATTCGATTGGTGTAATATTGTAAAGTGCCAAATGAGTCGCTCGCCTCTCTCTTCAGGTGAATGGTGCTAATTTCATCTTCTTTTTCTGTAAGCTCAAAGAAAGCATCATACATCTCCCTTTCATACGCCGGCACCTCTTTTGGCATAGGGTCTGTCTTTATAACCTTAAACTCATGTAGGTTTGCAGCCTCTTTGCTTAAACCCTGATCCACAACTTTCAAATATCCTTTTTCTGCCCAATAGAGGAGCATGTGATAGATGTCTGTAAATTCAAGTCGTTCATCAATCATATACCCAATCTCAACAGGACTTAAGCCATTCGGCGGATGAGATTTCAGTCTAATTCGCACCGTTTCATTGAACCCCAAAACATACCACATAAATAGTGCGAAGAGAGAAATAAGAGCGAGAAGAATCAAAACCAACATATTGTTCTGATCGAGTATAAAGCTACTGCTAAAATAACCCTTTGGTAGATCAAAACGAAGTCCAATCACTTCTCCTATTTCAAGCCCCGCTAATGAAGTAATCGATATTCTATCTTTTGCTATGCTATAAGCAAGTTTTGAATCCCTTTCAAGTGAGTTTAATGGAATTCCTTGCTTTTCTATTAACCTTAAATCCAGGTTTTGGGTAATCATATTTCTGGACAAAATCACAGCTGCATTGAAGTTATGAACAGGTATCTTTAATTGAGGAAGCAAGTACTCATATTCAAAATACTGTCTTCCATTTCGTATGTTCTTGCCCTTATGATACACGTATCGTATAACAACCTTTTTGGATTCTGTATAGAGCTGTATTAAATGAATTGTAAGCCCCTCGTCATCTTCTTGTATAGTGTATTCCGCTCCCTCTACATGAACCTCTTCAACCTGAATATGATAATCATCGCTCACCTTGTTCACCGGATAACTAAAATAAATAATTTGATTTTCCGAAAGAAAAGTGATATTGGTTGTAATCTCATAGTCATTTTTTTCTGTAACCAAAAGACTTATATCATAATTTTCTATTTCAAGCATGCTGGCACTAACCTTATTAAACGAAAACAAGAAGAATATAAATACAATATAGAAGGCCCTTTTCATCATTCCCCCAAAATCTTACTCCCAAGTATAATATAAAAAAACAAATTTTCAATAAGATTTTATAAAAGAGTACCGAGGTACCCTTTAAAGTTTAAACATCAAATCTGTATATGTAGGAAATGGCCATAGATTTTTGGGGATTAAATCTTCCAGCTCATCACAAAGCGCACGTGCCTTTTCAACCTTTGGAAACCAGTTTTGCTTATAGAATTCTTTTAATTCTTCTGTGCTTAATTCCTCAATCGAATCGAACTGATCTACAAGATCATAAAGCTCCCCTATGCGTCCATTTAGAACATCGATCACCTTTTTTTGAACCCTTGTAGATAGTCCTAGGGTTTGTAATGCCAATACCCCAGACGCCATCTCATTGATATACTTTAATACGCAAGGTATGATCTGTCTTTTGATCATAATCTCTAGCGTCTCCAACTCTAATTGAAGTGTATTTTTAAAAATCTGATACGTGATCTCATGCCTTGCAGAACATTCTAATCTAGATAAGACCCTCAACCTTTCAAAAAGCTTTATATTTTTTTCAGCTACAATGGCCTCAAAATTATCAATAGCACAATTGGAAATATTTAACCCCCTTGTTTTGGCCTCCGCTTGCCATTCTTTGGCGTAATTATTTCCATTAAAAATAATTTTCTTATGCTTTCGAATGATCTCTAAAATAATTGCATTAATTTCATTCTTGATCTCCCGACCACTATTTTTGGCCACATCGAGCCGATCTGCAATCCTCGAAAATTCATACGCCACAATCGAGTTTAGAACATAGTTTGGCATTGCAACTGATTGCGCAGAGCCACACATCCTAAACTCAAACTTGTTTCCAGTAAATGCAAAAGGAGAGGTCCTGTTTCGATCGCTGGTATCTTTCGGAAGTGTTGGGATTGAAGTCACCCCTAATTTAATCGTTTCTCCATTTTTTAGATTGGGAGGCCTATTTTCCTCAATTGCAGATAGGATCTCTGTTAATTCTTCGCCTAAATAGACCGATATGATCGACGGTGGTGCCTCAAATCCTCCAAGTCGTTCATCGTTTCCAAGGCTCGATACCGAATACTTTAAAAGATCTTGATGTTCATCGATTCCTTTTAAAATTGCACAAAGAATCAGAATAAAGCTGAGATTTTCCTGTGGTGTTTTCCCAGGATTCAATAAATTCTTTCCCTCATCTGTGACAAGGGACCAATTATTGTGTTTCCCAGATCCGTTTACATTTCGAAACGGCTTCTCATGTAGCAAACAAGCCAAACCATGTTTTTTAGCCACTTTCCTCATCATCTCCATGGTAAGGTTATTGTGGTCACAAGTGATGTTGGCAGTAGAATATACATTCGCAAGCTCATGTTGTGCTGGTGCCGCCTCATTGTGTTTGGTTTTGGCCGGTACACCTAACTTCCAAAGTTCCTCATCCAATTCTTTCATAAAAGCCATTACTCTAAGTCGAATGCGCCCATAGTAATGGGCTCCAATCTTTTGACTCTTGGGCGGTTTTGCCCCCACAAGCGTCCTCCCACACATACTCAAATCTAAACGCTCTTGGTATAATTCCCTGTCAACTAAAAAGTACTCCTGCTCTGCTCCAACCATAGAACTCACTCTTTTTGTGGTATGGTCGGAAAGATGATTTAGGAGTCTTAATGTTTGTCTATTTAAACATTCCATTGAACGCAAAAGTGGCGTTTTTTGATCCAACGCCTCCCCAGAGTAGGAACAGAAAACGGTCGGAATGTAAAGCGAGCAGTCTTTCACAAAAGCAGGAGAGGTGCAATCCCAAGCAGTGTACCCCCTTGCCTCAAAAGACTCTCTAAGGCCTCCAGATGGAAAGCTGGAAGCATCCGATTCGCCCTTGATTAATTCTTTTCCAGAAAATTCCATAATCGCTTTGCCGTCTGATGTGGGTGTGACAAAAGCCTCATGTTTTTCCGCCGTTACGCCCGTCAGTGGCATAAACCAATGAGTAAAGTGGGTTGCCCCTTTTAAGACAGCCCATTCACGCATTGCATGTGCCACTTCATCCGCAATTTCCGGATCAAGTGGGAGGGCAAATTCTGCTGTTCTTTTCAAGGATTCATAGGCCTTCTTGGTCAATTTTTCTCTCATAACATTATCTGAAAAAACCATGCTCCCATATACTTCTTCTGGATAACTCATCTCTTTACTCTTTCTAAACTAATTCTAATTATATGTTAAATCCAAGAAGAAGTAAACCTTTTTTATGAAATTCCCCGTTCTATTTTGGCTAGTGCATTCTTCTCAAGTCGTGACACCTGAGCCTGAGAAATACCTATTTCATTTGCCACCTCAACCTGCGTCTTCCCCTTAAAAAAGCGGAGATTAATAATCAACTTTTCTCGATTCTTTAGCTTTTTGATGCTCTCCTTAATACCAATCGAGGTGATCCAATTTTCATCTGTATCTTTCTCGTCGCTCACCTGGTCTACTATATAAATCGCATCCCCTCCATCATTGTAAATGGGTTCGTATAGGGAAAGCGTGTCCTGTATTGACTCCAAGGCAAGTACTACATTCTCCTTTTCTTCTCCAATTAACTCCGCAATCTGTTCAATGGTCGGCTCATTAATACAATTCTTGATTAACTCTTCTTTTGCCTTTAATGATTTATAAGCAATGTCTCTTAAAGATCTAGAAACTCGTATTGAATTATTGTCTCTTAGATACCGCCTAATCTCTCCTATAATCATTGGTACTGCGTAAGTTGAAAATTTCACATTTAGACTAAGATCAAAATTATCCATTGCTTTAATCAACCCAAGGCAACCCACCTGAAATAAATCATCTGCATTTTCACTTCTTGAACCAAAGCGCTTGATCACGCTGAGGACCAATTTTAGGTTGCCATTTACAAATTTTTCTCGCTCGCTCAAGTCACCATCCTTCATGTTGGTTAAAATTCTCTTCTGTTCTTTCTCAGGAAGCACTTTTAAATTGACTGTATTGATTCCAGATATTTCAACTTTTAACATAAATTAAATCACCCCTTGCTATTTTCAGTATAGCCAAGGGGTGACATTTCAATACATTTTTGACAAATCTTTTCTGAGTCTTCTCATAATCTTCTTCTCCAGTCGCGAGATATAAGACTGCGAAATCCCAAGGTATTCTGCCACCTCTTTCTGCGTAAGTTCATTTTCGCGGGTGCTTAACCCAAAGCGCAATGTAATAATTTCCTTTTCTCGATCATTCAACTTGACCAAAATTGAATTTAGAATTTTGTTTTCCACGTCACGATTTAAATCTTTGAAAATAATGTCCTCATCCGTTCCAATGATATCCGATAATAGGAGTTCGTTCCCGTCCCAATCTGTATTCAACGGTGTATCAATTGGTACCTCAAACCTCGACTTGGCATTTTTTCGAATATACATCAAGATCTCATTTTCAATGCATTTGGATGCATAGGTCGCGAGCTTGATGTTCTTATCCAATTTAAATGTATTGATTGCTTTGATAAGACCAATGCTCCCAATCGAGATTAAATCCTCCAAATTGATGCCTGTATTTTCGAATTTTTTGGCGATGTAAATCACAAGACGTAGGTTTTTTTCAATGAGGGTATTTCTACTTTCTTCGTCATTTCCTGCTTCGAATTTTTTGAGTAGCTCCTCCTCCTCCTCTTTCGTGAGTGGTTCCGGTAAATACTCACTATTCCCTATATAATAGATCTCATTATGATTCTGATCGTCAAATAGAATGGATAATACCTTAAATAGTTTTGTCTTAAAATCTTGAATAAAAAATGTTAACTTCATTTTTCCTCCTAACTAAACAAAATATCTGGATGCAGTAATGCATGAAACTGATTGTTTTGATCCAACGTATGATTTGCGATTGCAAAAAGCACATTTTCAAGTTTTTTATCACCCTCTTTCCGATCGTAAATTTTAAGTTTCGACACCTCGAATATTTCCAAATATTCAGTATCATTCGAGACGGTTTTTACTCTAATTTTATGCAAAATTAATTGGCTTTTCAAAATCTCTATTGTGTCCTTTTCTATAATACAGACCGGCATGTTCGTTGTATCATCATATAGTCGATTTCCCGTATCCAGATAAGCTTTTACCCACAATCTCTTATTTCCTATCATAAGACACAACAAATAAATATTGTTTTGTTTCCATATACTTTTTATGTAAACCTTTACAACACTTAGAATCAGAAAAACAACCACAGAGGAGGTGGATAAGATTATAAGATTGGTTGTGACTCGTCCCTGAAGCATAAAGGAAGAAATGGATAAAACTGTACCAGAGGTCAAAATAGTTAAAAGGATACTGAGAATATACCCCTTTACAAACGCTCTGCTCGTTCTTGGACCGCACAATAAGATCGTATTAAAGCAAAGTAACACCCCACCAGCAAACAGGTTAACCTGCACCGGACAATAGACTGTAAAGATTCCTGAAAGAATGGAACCAAGCAGACTAATTGAAAATACCTTTAATGTTCGAATATCCAGCTTTTCTATCTTCTTCACCATTAGATTAATAGAGAAAATCATTAAAAGATTAATCAAGATAATTAAATCCAGGTAAATTTCAATATACATATCTTTCCTTTTACTCCAATATAACAGATGAATTCTATTTTTTTTGTCACTTTTGGGACATAAAAAAAGGAAACGTGTGACATAAGCCCACATGTTTCCTCTATATTTTATACGATATGACTTTTTTAGCCTTCTTGCATACTCTCTTCAAAAATAAGCCCTCTCTGAAATGTTAAAAATTCTTCGATAATCTCCTCTTCAGAAAGTTCTACCAAAAGATGAGAGAATGTA
>JAVBPT010000016.1:0-52544 GCA_031549455.1 Eubacteriales bacterium | reverse complement strand
ACTTTGATACTGTAAATTTCACTGCCGTTCCATCCTTCAGCCGGAATACTTCTTGCACCACACCCTTACCATAGGTTGTTGCGCCCACCACTGTACCCAGCCCATGATCTTTGATTGCTCCCGTAAATAGTTCGGAGGCACTTGCTGAATAACCCTTGGTAAGAACCGCAAGTGGCATAGAAATCGCTTCTCCCTTGGCATAGTATTCTTCCCTCTTTCCATTCCGGTCTTCAATGTAAGTAATTAGCTTTCCCTTTGGAACAAAAAGATCTGCAATCTTCAAAACGGAATCCAGCGTTCCACCCGGATTGTTTCTCACATCCACAATCAAGCCACTCACTTTTGTAAGGTCAAATTGGCTTAAAGCTCCTAAAAACTGAGCATATGTCTTCCCATCAAAAGAATCAATTTTGATATATGCTATGTTCTCCCCCACCGTTTTATGACTGACCGTCGGAATATCCACAATGGCTCTTTCAATCTCAAGATCTACCGTCTCTTTTACGGACTCCCGATAAACCGTTACCACCACCATAGTGTGGGGTTCTCCTTTTATCATCTGCACGATCTCATCGCTGGTTTTTTCCACCACCTCAACGCCATCCACTTTAATAATTTTATCTCCTAATAGCATGCCGCTTTTTTTGGCAGGCGCATTCTCGAACACCGCTACAATGGTTAGAAGATTATCCAGTGGATCCGTTATAACAAGAACACCTATCCCTGCATACGCTCCGCTGGTCTCATCCAAAAGTTGCTTCACCTGTTCCTTATTGTAGTATACTGCATATTTATCTGAGAGGCCATCAATCATGCCCCTATAGATCCCATCCGTTACTTTTGCTTCATCCACATCATCGATGTACTTGGATTGTACGATCCTTCCAATCTCCTGCAGCTTGTTGTTCAAATCTTTTTTATCGATTCCTGAATCAGGCAAAAATAAATTCCTGGTGAGGGTGGCAATTGCGATGAATAAGATCACTGAAAAGACCCCCATCGCAAAACTTTTTTGTTGTTCTTTTATCTTTCTTTTCTCGTCTTCCAAATTTTCACTCCTTCTTATACCTAAAGTATAGTAATATTATATTGAGATTTTTACGCATTATTTATGTACCGAATTTATTTTCTCGAAATATGCATTGACTCTCTGTTTCGCCTCTTCTATCGTATGATAACCCTCCACTGTCAAATATGGGTTTCCAAGAATCATATCCGATGTTTTTCTGCCTCCCATATCATAAAGACATAAAATCGGTTTCTTCATCCGTTCCGCATAGCCAATCTCATATCCAACTCCTAATGAGGGGACACTCACCTCACAAATCACAATATCCGCTTGCTCTAAACACTCCGTGCAGTGTCTATAGATCTCTTCGGCCACTTCCTCCGCATTGTTTATAGGAACTACATCCTCATTCAAAACTGTTCCAACTGTTTTAATATATTCCGCCAGTTTCTCATAGTCTTTTTGCTTCTCCCGTCCTCCATGAATCGAAACTGAAAAATAAACGTTCATATCCCCTACCTCCATTCTCTAGAGCAATTGATCCGTTCTTTGTCTTTAAAAGCGGTAAACAAATCCACTCCTAGAACATTACACATCGAAAGAAGATAAATAAAGATATCTGCCAACTCACCTTCCATATTTCCGCTTCTCTCTTTTTTTACGTCATACTTCATATCTGAAATTTTACGGATCTCACGCGCAAGCTCTCCCAACTCTTCCGTAAGTAAAATCAATAGCTCTTTGGGCGTTTCCCCCTCGAATCCGCGCTCCGCTACCATGCGACGAATATAGTCCTGAAGAGCTGGTAAAGAAGCAGTCTCTTCCAATTTGTTTAATGCTTCAACTGACATCTTACTCTCCTTATAAACCAATCTCTTTTGCAATCTTTTTCATTGCAATAAGCGTTTCGTCAATTATCTCCTCTAACTCCTGTCCCATCAAGAGCGCACCCTTTTGAATTAGCTCTCTGTCCACTCCAGCTGCAAACCCTTTTGTCTTCCACTTTTTCTTAATCGCTTCAAGGTCTACATCCTCCAGTTTTTTACTTGGCTTCATTAAAGCGGTCGCAATAATCAGACCCGTCAACTCGTCAATGGTGTATAACACCCTTTCCATCACATGCTCCGGCTTTTGCTCACTACAAATGCCATAGCCATGCGTTTGAATGGAATGGATCATCTCCATTGGCACATTTTCCTTCTCTAATAATTCCACACATTTTTTGCAGTGTTCTTCTGGATATAGTTCATAATCCACATCATGAATGAGTCCAATCGCTCCCCAATAGTCTTCATCCTCATGGTTTAGATGTGCAAAGTGTTTCATCACTGCCTCTACAACCACTCCATGTTTAATTAGATTTGGGCTTTTGGTGTACTTCGTCAAAATCTCAAAATACTTTTCTCTTTCCATCCTTTTTCCTTTCTAAATGAAAAAGGCACTTTTCAGTGCCCTTGTAATTTTATTGTAAATAGGTGTGTGGATTTACGTGTGAACCGTTCTTCCGTACTTCAAAGTGAACGTGCGGTCCGGTTGAATTTCCCGTACTTCCACACTTTGATATTTGTTGTCCCTTTGTCACTCGGTCCCCCACTTTTACAACCAATGCACTGTTGTGTCCATAAAGTGTGGTGACACCACTACCATGATCTATAATAATTGTGTATCCATACCCCGAAACGTAACCCGCTGTAATAATCTTTCCTGCCTCTGCAGCCACTACCTTGGTTCCTGTCGGTGCTGGTATGTCAATTCCTGTATGGAATTGGGCTGGACTCCAGCTACCATCTTGTAATCTAAATCCTGCTCTGTTCCCATATTCCGAACTAATCCGTGTATAGCCCGGAACCGGCCATGTAAACTTTCCGCCTGAGTAAACTTCTTTACTGTTGGCTGTTCCATTTTTAATCAGCGATTCGATTCGAGCAGATTCTTTTTCAAGGTAAGTCAGTTCTTGATAATACTGATTTTCTTCTGCTGTAAGACGAGACTTAAGAGAATCTTTTTGATTTTTAACATTCTCCATGTCTTTCTTTTCTTTTTCAGACTTTGCCTTAATTTCTACAATTGCCTTCTTTTGCTCTTCCAGTTCTACCTTTTTATCAATAAGCTCTTGTTCAAGCTTTGCAATTTCATCTAAAAGATCGTTATCTTTTTGCATAATGAGTTTCATGTTGTAATATCGGTCTAACATGTCCACAAAACTTGAGGACTTCAGAAATAGATCCAGATAGCTTGTTGTTGAGTTCTCATACATGCTTCTCATTCTTAACTTAAGCGCTTCGTAATGCTCCAACCTCGAAGCCTCAAGATTTTCTAAATCTTTTTCGGTTTGAATAATCTTGGTGTTAAATTCTTCAATTTGTAAATTCAACTTCGAAATGGTGTTGTCCACCTTTTCAAGTTGTTCTTCTATATCCACCAGCTGCTTGATTATGGTATTTTTTTCGCTCTTAGCCTCATTCAATTTGCCTTGCGTCGTCTTAATTTGTGAATCCACTTTGTTTTTATCTGCTGTTGTGGCGAACGAAAGAGTATTAAAAATCATAATAAACAGTAAAACAAAGGTTGTATATTTTCTCATCATTTCCTCCCATTAAACATTTAGATACTTTTTAACCGAGATCACACTACCCAGTGTTCCGATCCCAATACCGATTACGCTACAAAGTGGTATGAGCACACTGTAGATTGAATCCACATCCCTCAGCGTAACCATTCTATAGAATGCATTGTTCAGATTTCCATTTACAGTTGATACAATCGATGCATAAATAAAATATAAAAGCAGGAGCGGAAGAAATGTTCCGATCAGTCCGATCAAGATCCCTTCAATAATAAACGGTGTTCTAACGAAGGTATCTGTCGCTCCTATGTATTTCATAATATTAATATCATTCTTACGAATGTATACCGTCAGCTTGATGGTATTAATTATAAGCGCTATGCTGATCAACACAAGTACAAGAATAAAAAATATGCTGATTAGTTGAACGTTGTTGTTTAATGCATTGAGAAATTTAATGGCCTCATTTGCCTTTACAATATTATCAACATAAGCGGTGTCCTCTCGCAACATTTTTTCAACATCATCCTGATGCTTACTATCTTTTAGTTTAATTCTAAGTGAATCTCTTAAAGGGTTGTCCGTGATAAATTGGTTGTAGAAGTTTTCTCCATTGACCATTTCATCCGCAAACTCACGGAGCGCCTCTTCTTTTGTATACAGTGTTACCTTTTCCACGTACTCATTGGTCTCAATATGCTGCTTCAAATTTTCTGCCGTGGTCCTTGAAGTTTCCGCCTTCAAGAATGCGATGATATTCATGTCATTTTGAAGTTTTGTAATGGTACTACTAACGTTTGTAAAAGTCATGTACATAATTCCGATTAGAAAGATACACATTGAAATGGTACTAATCGAAGAGATGGCTTCGATTTTACTCTTTAAAATATTATTAAAGGCTTCGCCTAAAAAGTAATTTAATCCTCTCATTCTTCGAAATAACTACCTTTCTCAACATCCTTGACTATCTTACCATCCTCAATAGCCAAAACTCTTTTTTCCAATCTATCTACGATTTCATTGTCATGTGTGACCATCAAAACCGTGGTTCCTTTTTTGTTAATATCCTGTAGTAAATCCATAATACCCCATGAGGTCTCTGGGTCCAAATTCCCAGTCGGCTCGTCCGCAATCAGAATCGATGGATTGTTGACAATCGATCTTGCAATTGCGACCCTTTGTTTTTCTCCGCCTGAAAGCTGTTTCGGATATGACTTTGCCCTGTTTTCCAACCCCACGAGTGTAAGCATTAGGGGTACCATCCTCCGTATTTTTTTGTTGCTTTCTCCCACAACTCTCATTGCAAATGCTACATTTTCATAAACCGTTTTATTATCAAATAATCTAAAGTCCTGGAATACCATTCCGATTTCTCTTCTTAGGTATGGTATGTGTTTTCTATTTAAATGTGTAATATCTTTATTGTTAATGATGATTCTTCCTTCTGATACTTCTTCTTCTTTTAAGAGCAGTTTTAGTAATGTCGATTTGCCTGCTCCGCTACTACCTACTATAAATGCAAACTCACCTTGTTTTATTTGTAGTGTAACATTGGATAATGCTCTTGTACCATTTTCGTAAACTTTGGTAACATTATACAGCTCTATCACAACGAATTTCCACCTTTCATATTTTTTAAGATATACATACAGTATACTATATTTTTTTTGATTTTACAAGGTTTTTGGACAATATCTTACAGGATATTTATGGAAGTTCACAAGCGAAAACACTGATTATCTCTGGCCTATATAGCATTTTTAATTTTGCATTTTCATGATGCTTTTTACCTTTTCTTTTAAATCAACAACATCTGTAAATAAAATGCCACGAAATCCCAATTCGTTTGCCGCCTCTACATTCGCCTTCGTGTCATCAATGAAAATGGATTCATCCGCTTTGATCTGATAACGTTCTATTAAAGTATGATAAATTTCCGGATTCGGCTTACTTATTTTTTCAGAGCAAGAATAGACTCCACCATCGATGTGCTGAATAAAATCATACTCCGATACATAGCGAAGCGTATCCGGTGTAATATTGGAGAGTAGATAAATAAGGTATCCCTCTTTTTTCAGAGCCTTTAGATACACCATAGACTCTTTTTTAGGAGGCATCATATTTTTTAGATTATCGTAACTTAAGATCAAGCGAATTTCATCTTGAAGCTTTGGGTGATTTGACACAAAGTACTCAATCAGCTCATCCAGTACAATCTCTCCATTGATGTACGCCTTCCATTTTATATTGTGAAAAATAAGTGTCGTCAATTCTTTTGCCTTTTCGCTTTCAAATGTAAGCCTTTCAAGAGGTGCTTTGGCATTAAACTCAATCAACACTCCCCCTATATCAAACACAATATTTCGAATCATTCTTACTCCCCATTTCTATATTTTTGTTGACTCTTTTTTGGCAATGATTTTAAAACAAGCTCGTAGGAAAGATCAATCATCTCCATAAGTTTTTCATTCGGCACAGCACTATCCATATAAATAGAATTCCAGTGCATCTTGTTTAAATAATAACCCGGAACCACCCCATCGTACTCTTTTCGATAAGCCTCCGCCAGAAGCGGATCACATTTTAAACTCACAATAGGTTTCCCGCTTTGATCTCCTCCTAACATAATAAACATCTTGTTCTCAATCTGCCCTCTTGTGGCTTGCCATTCCTCTTTGTAATCAAAAGCTACACCTTTTTTCTTAAGACAATATACCTGGATTTGTTTTTGTGTCATCATTTTATACCTCACTGTAGTGATTCAATTGCCACTGTATGCCAAATTGATCTGTCACCATCCCATAACACTCACTGTAAAATGTTTTTTGAAGCTCCATATCAACTCTCCCGCCTTCTGTAAATGCATCAAAGATTCTCTTTATCTCATTCACATCACTAGTTGAAAGTGTAATGCTTAGATTGTTTCCTTTGACATACTGCATGCTACTTGGAACATCCGAGAACATCATATCCATATCTCCAATTTTAAGACTTGTATAAAGAATCCGTTCCTTGTCTTCCTTTGATACCGGATCCTCTGGATTTTGTGGCGCCTCTCCATAAGTCATATACTTTGGCTCATCTAACCCAAATACGTTTTTGTAGAACGTCACAACCTCCCGACAATTACCATTAAAATATAAAAATAGATCCGTTTTCATTCTTTCCTCTTCCTTATTTCTTTATAGTATAACATAAAAATTTGTTTTGAAAATCCTTTTTTGAATCTTTTATTTCATACAAAAACTGTCTTAAAAATGTAAAGACAGTTTCATTATCGTATACACCGTTTTTCGTAACATCTTTAAAGCGAATTGCCTTTTTTAGTAGGTCAACCCATATTTACGAAGCGCATTATCAATATCCTTCTTTGTTTTCTCATATCTTTCTTCCATATAAGCCTTATCCTTGTCAACTAATTCGGTATAGGACGTTACCTTTACCTCACTTATACCCGTATCATATAAGGCTGTAAATTTATATAATGGCTTTGCATAAAGCTTTGGAAAATCAGTATAATTGATTGTGCCATATAGAACAGGTCCGCTAATGGATACATTCTCAAATGAGCTATATCCAGCGGTTTGCATCTCCGTATCTTCTTTCCTAACAGGTATCCAAAGTTTGGTTTTAGGGTGTGCATTATATATATAAGAATCTTTAAAATCCATACCCGTATTGTAGAAAGGAGACGAATTTTGATTGATTGCATTCTCCGAAGTATAAAAGAAACAATTCTCAAACTGTGAATTTCTGTCCATACGTGTATTCTTAGTGATATAGGATTTGCCATCCATTATAAAGTTGTTGTTTTTAAAAGCAGATTTTGTGGTATTTGTAATAAATATCCCTCCCATAAAATTATTGTTTTCAAATAAAGGGGTAAAGTTTGGATTGCCTTCAATAAAGTAAGAAACAAAACTGTAACGCACCGCACCATCCAAATTGGATTGAATAAATGTTGAATTCCTTAACGTAAAATCCTTTAGCATTTTATTGTTTCCATATAGAAGGATTTGTCCCACTCCAACCTCCGAAGAACTTCCTTTGTAAAACACACAATTGTCCACAACATAATTTTTCTGTTCCTTTTCATTTTTGTATGCACAAAAAACCTGAATATCAGCTGTTATGTTATCCTTGAAAAGAGAATTTTTAATTGTTACATTCGATATTGTGCTGTCGTACTCCAATTCAAGATCAATTCCCGACATTGGAGGATGTGCTTTGTATGTTCCCATTCTACCCGTTTCGCTAAACTCACAATTATTGACCAGCAATCCATCTACCGACGTGACAGACATCCCCTGTCTTGAATTGGCGATCATTTTCGAGTTTTCAATGGTTATATTTCTTGATAATTCATTACCCTTCCTTATTAGAATGCCATCTGTGATACTATTCTTCACTATCGCATTAAGAATATGACCATTTTGAACACCATCAAACGCAAACCCATAACTTTGTGCTTCTGCGACTTGCTCCGATCTTGTGGCTGTGGTTGCATTGAATTTGATCTGTATATTCTTGATCGTCACATTTGAAGAATCCACAATTCTAAACATGCTCAGCTGATTGGTAAACGACAATCTGGAATAGATATTTGGATCATATACTGTACCATAATGATAAGAATAATCAAACCCCCTATAAAATTCACCGTTAAAATTAATCGTGCTATTATTAAAGTCGATATCCACCGATTTTTTACCTTTATAGTAAAATAAGTCGGCAGGTATCCCATTGGCTTTCAGATTTGATGAGACATCCCTTACAAGCAATCTAGGCGCTGCCGTCTCAGGACTTATCACATTTATTGCATAGACATTATATTCCCCTTTCGGCACTTTTATTAAAACATTCTCGCCATTATTCTCATTACATATTTCTCTAAATATGTAATAGTTATCATGGATAATTCTTTTATCCGCTCCACTTGCAAATGGCTTTCGATTGATTGTTAATACATTTCCATTGATCTCAAGTATTTTGGCAACAAACCAAGTGAAATTTCTGGATCCATTTTCGCTTGTCGAGACCTCTTCTATTCCCTCTATTGCTATTCCCTGTCCCACTTCAAAATCCTTAATATTTGTCACTGTCAGCTGGTTGGTATCCGCTTGAATACTTCCCTTCGTTTCCTGTTTCGATGTGCTCAGTTTAAACTTATTTAGATCAATTGTTGAATTCTCATCCTTGGGTTCGGTTTGTTTGGGTGGTATGACTGGGGGTGTCTCCTTTTCTTCCTCCGGAGCATCCGCTGGTATTTCTCTCTCCAGTTCTTTCTCATCTACTTTCTCTGCAATTGTCTCCCCATTCCTAGCCAATGTAACGGTCATTTGATATTTTTTATCTGGCAACAAATCCAGATTGGCCGCCATATAAAGTTGTGGTAGACTCACACTCTTGATCAAAACTTTTTGTGAATTAACAAGATCTACCTCATCTAATGTAATCTTATTTATCAAGAGATTTTTATCGAAATTTGTCGTACCAAAATTCTTTATGAGGTATTGATTATATCCAGTCTGGATATTATACATTGCATTCATTGTGGGTTTTTGTAACAATGCGAAATATTCATTCGCAAATTGGTTAATTGTCATGTTTTTATACTCTTTTAAAATGGTTCCGCTTGCGTCCTTATATAGTACATCTATGTTTATATTCTGTGGATACATCGCACTGAGCGGAGTATAGGTAATTGAATTCAAAGCATCTTTTTCAAACAGATTGGCACGAATAAGGGTTTTATATCCCGCGCTTTGTATGTCCGCTTTATTCGAAATGTAACTGTAGGTAAAAATATGGTCGATTGATCCATTCTCACCAGCAATATCCAGATTTACATAATAGCATCCTTTAATATTATTTTTACACAAATAACGCGTCAACAATTCCTTGTTCCAGGTTTTCCCTTTATCCAAAACGTCCAATTCATTACCCACATAGGATTTCAATCCCAAGGCTTGCACGATATGATTCACACTCTTGCTTATATATGTAGTGCTTGTACCATCCTTTATATACTCTTGTAATTCTTTTATATCATACTTTTGAAATGTTATGATGCTATCAAAACTGATCTTCTTGCTTCCCGGAACAAGCCCGTCAAAAAGAACGTTTGCTGTTGTTCCAGAACCGCCCACCAATCTAAGCTGATAAGTGACTTCAATTTTGGTGACATGACTCACCTCTTTCGCTGCACAAATCCCAACAGTTAACAAACTGATCATTAGACTAACCAACAGCAATTTCATACATCTTCTCACTCAGCTCACCCCCCAAACCTAAGATAATTGAATACAATTTATGATGTAGGGCTCTGATAACTTATTAAACCCTATCTCTATTTCCAGATAACTTACGCTATCTTGTCCGACCTGAATATTGGAGATATAGTCAAAGCTCCTGCAGGTTAATTTCCCTCTAACAATAACGTTTCCTTCATTAGATAAACCCAGAAGCTGTTGCTCTGTTTCAAATAAAGCCACCGTTCTATTTTCACTTTTGAGAATATCTGTATAAAGCATTTGCTTATATTCATCTGCCGGAAACGCTCCTGTCTTGGTCACTCTATTTTCATCCTTATAAACCTGATTGAAGGTTTTTTCAAAGAAGCGATCGTCCTCCAGTAACGCGATGACATTTATATTATAAGTTAAATCCTCCGCATACTTTTTTGCAAATGTGATAAAATTGGTTATCTTTTGCATCTCTCCCAGCGTCTTTTCAACATAAGAAGCATTTTTATTTCTCTCAAGCTTTGATGAGAATGCCTGTATTTTTCTAATTTCTGATTCCATTAAGGATTCGACATAAACCCTTTTGTTCTCATTTATCACTCTACTGATAATCGCAATCGCCTCTGCTCTTGTTAGTATTCCTTTTGGTCTATAGGTCTTGTCCTTATAACCCGTTATAATGCCTTTATAGAATATCTTTGATACATTCTCTTTACTCTCTGCTCTTACATCATTAAAGTCTTTTATCATCCTGCTAACCAACACCGAACCACCATAGTTCTCATCCAGAGCATTAATCACTATATCTGCCACTTCTTCCCTCGTAATTTCCTTTTTATAAATATTGTAATCGGGTCCCGCTGAAATAAGCTTTAGCTCAATTGCTTTATTGATAAAATTCTTAGCCCAGTAATCATTTGCATTTTTGATGTTTGTATACCCCATCGCAGTAACAACCAGTTTTATAAATGCATCCTTGGTTAACGTGCTATTGGGCTTAAACGTTCCATCCGCATATCCCGCTACCACATTTTTCCCAACCAAGAGGTGCATATCTTCATAATACCATACATTGATAGATACATCTTTAAATACAACCTCTGCCTGTACGTTGGACGTAAGAATCAATATGAAAAGGATCATCAAAATTCCAATATTCTCTTTCATCTTTTCCTACCAATTCCGCAATTTTTGCTTCTTCTCTCTATTATACCATATTTTGGCATATTTTTCAATAATAAACTGGAATATTTTTCAATTTTATGACCCTATAGAATTTAGCAAATAGGATTGCATAAAAAAAGAAGACAATACTTTTTTATAAGTATCATCTTCTGTGATGTCTTCCTTATTTTCTTGGAAATGAAAGTGCTGCTTGTGCCGCTGCAAGTCGCGCGATTGGCACCCTAAATGGTGAGCAAGATACATAGTTTAGGCCCACTTGATGACAAAACTCGATGGATGTTGGATCTCCTCCATGTTCTCCACAGATACCAAGCTTGATGTTTTCTCTGGTCTTTCTTCCTTTTTCAACTGCCATTTGTACAAGTTGGCCAACGCCTTCTTGGTCCAGCTTAGCAAATGGGTCCGATTCGAATACTTTGGCTTCGTAATAATCGTTTAAGAACTTACCCGCATCATCCCTTGAAAACCCAAAAGTCATTTGCGTAAGATCGTTTGTTCCAAATGAGAAGAACTCTGCTTCCTTTGCAATCTCATCTGCAAGAAGAGCTGCTCTTGGTATTTCAATCATGGTTCCTACCATATATTTCAATTCAGTTCCAGAAGCTTTAATGAGTTCATCCGCAGTTTTTACAATTAATTCCTTTACAAATTTCAATTCTTTTAATTCACAGATTAGTGGAATCATGATTTCAGGAACAATGTTATATCCTTTTGATTTCTTCACTTCAATTGCGGCTTCGATGATTGCCCTAGCTTGCATTACTGCGATCTCAGGATATGAAACATCTAGTCTACAGCCACGGTGTCCCATCATCGGGTTGAATTCTTTTAGGTCTTCCGCTTTTGCTTTTAATCTTTCAAAATCCACTTTCATTTCTTTGGCAAGTGCTTTTAATTCTTCATCTGTATGTGGTAAGAATTCGTGAAGCGGTGGATCCAGCAATCGAATTGTAACCGGCTTTTCTTCCATGGCTTCAAAAATTCCAATAAAGTCTTTCTTTTGGAAAGGAAGAATGTGACCAAGCGCTTCCTCTCTTTGTTCTTTTGTTTCAGAAAGAATCATTTGTCTTACTCTGAAGATTCTGTCTTCTTCAAAGAACATATGTTCCGTACGACAAAGGCCAATTCCTTCCGCTCCAAATGCAATTGCATTTTCTGCATCGTGTGGAGTATCGGCATTGGTTCTTACCTTTAGCACTCTTACTTTGTCTGCCCATCCCATAAATTTAGCAAAGTCACCAGAGATTTCAGGCTCAACTGTTTTGATTTGTTCTCCGTAAATTTTTCCTGTTGAACCATCAAGTGAAATATAATCTCCTTCTTTATATGTCTTTCCGCTTAAGGTGAATTCTCTCTTTTCTTCATCGATCTTGAGTTCTCCACAACCTGATACGCAACAAGTTCCCATTCCTCTTGCCACAACCGCTGCATGTGAAGTCATTCCTCCTCTTGCCGTCAAAATTCCTTCTGCCGCATTCATTCCTTCAATATCTTCTGGCGAAGTTTCTAATCGAACAAGAATGACATTTTCTCCTTTATCCGCTGCATTTTTAGCGTCCTGTGCAGTAAAGTAAACCTTTCCTGTCGCCGCTCCCGGTGATGCTGGAAGTGCACTTCCAATGACCTTTGCAGCCGCAAGTGACTTTTGATCAAAGTTTGGATGTAGAAGCTGATCTAGTTGTCTTGGATCCACTTTCATCACCGCTTCATTTTCGGTAAGAAGTCCTTCTGCAACTAAGTCTGTAGCAATTTTGAGTGCTGCATGTGCTGTTCTTTTTCCATTTCTGGTTTGCAAGAAATATAGTTTTCCCTCTTCAATTGTGAATTCCATGTCTTGCATATCTTTATAACTTGATTCGAGCTTGTTTGCAATGTCCATGAATTCTTTATAGGCTTCTGGCATATCCTTTTCCAATTCTTTAATGGTCTTTGGGGTTCTAATTCCCGCAACAACGTCTTCTCCCTGTGCATTAATTAGATATTCTCCAAAGATTCCTTTTTCTCCCGTTGCTGGGTTTCTGGTAAATGCAACACCCGTACCTGAGGTATCTCCTTTGTTACCAAATACCATGGTTTGAACATTTACAGCAGTACCCCAATCGCTTGGTATGTCATACATTCTTCTATAAACCACTGCTCGATCATTTTCCCATGATCTAAATACCGCTTGAATGGCTTCAATCAGTTGTACTTTTGGACTTTGCGGGAAATCTTCTCCCTTTTCTCTCTTGTAGATGGCTTTGAATTCCTCAACCATCTTTTTCCAATCCTCTGCTGTTAGCTCCGTATCCAAATGCTTCCCTTGTTTTTCTTTATATTCATCAATGACTCTTTCAAAGTAGGCTTTGGAAATACCCATTACCACATCTGAGAACATTTGAATAAATCTTCTATAAGAATCGTACACAAATCTTTCATTTCCTGTCTTTGCTGCGAGTCCTTTGGCAGATTCATCATTTAATCCAAGGTTTAGAACCGTATCCATCATTCCTGGCATGGAAACCCTTGCTCCAGAACGAACAGATACAAGTAGCGGATCCTTGGGATCTCCTAATTTCTTTTGATTTAGGCCTTCTATGTAGCCTAATGCATCATCAATTTGTTCTTCAATTTCTTTTGGTATCTTTCTACCATTTTTAATATATTCCATACATGCTTCTGTCGAAACATTAAAGAATGAAGGAACTGGGATTCCAAAACTGGTCATTTGAAATAAGCCGGCCCCTTTACCACCAACCAACGCTTTTAAGTCTTTTTCGCTTTTGGTTGCTAAATCTTTGTCTCTTGCTGTAAATACATATTGCTTGCCCATTTTTAAACCTCCTATATAATTTATGCATAATCCCTTAGATTACATAAATGCTATTATACCTAAAAACTTCAAAAAATCAAGTAACATACTTGATTTTTTCAAAAAAACATAGGATCTTATCCCTCTCCCTATCTTCATAGAGAAAGAAAGGGGTAAAGCCTTTTGCTATTTGACTTTTGCATCCATCAGTCCTCTTGCATAATTGCTCACGTCTCCCGTAACCTTTTCCTCATTTTTTTCGATCACCGCAATATATCCTTTTAATGTTTTAGCCAACTTTGAACGCCCATACTTTTTCCTGGTTTGCTTATAATGGGCCAGCTGATTTTTAATCTGACTTTCATCCAGTGATTCCCCAATATATAAAAAGAGATACAGATGATTTAAATCTTTCAGATCAACGATTTTATAGAAACGAGGATACTTTTTTATAAACCGCTCTGTATTTAGAATCCGTTTCACTAGTTCATCATTGGATACCCTTGATCTTGATCCGTCCTCTACTGTAAGCAATGATTCCGTTCTACCAATTTCAAAGTAATCAATATAGGCAGGATTTACTTTCCCTTTAAAAAGCTTAAGAAGCCTGTCAAAGTCAATAATGAGTTGATAGTGTGTCACGTATGCATTGATGAGGTACCCATTTTGATAAATGTATCTCAAATCGGTTTTTTGCATTTTTTCTGTGTCTCTTAACTCTTCCAGGCTATACTGGCTCAGATCCTCTTCATTAAACCGCTCAGAAAATACAAATAGGTTTGTATCCAGACGATCCAAAATGGTTTTTGCAAGTTTTTCACGTTGATCCTTTGCAATACGGTCTATATTTTCCTCGGCAAATGCAAAAAGCTGCGCATTGATGTCTGTAACGCCATCCGAAGCAGACGTCTCGTTTTCTTCTTTTAGAATTTTTTTATACGTTGAAAACACCCTGTTTTCCTTTATCCGGGTGAATATAAAAATCAGAATAAAAATAGAGATGACCGTTAAAAAAATCAGACTAAGTCGTTTAGAACTCAGAATTTTTCTTTTAGGATTCATAAAAGCTCCTTACCGCAAATGATAGTGATTTTCTTTCATATATTCAATAAATTCCTTCATAAATGCATTGATTTCTTCCGCTACCAAAGTCTTTTCATTGGAACCGATTGTAATGCCAAATGTCATACTCTTCTTATCGTCATCAATTCCCTTTCCTTTATACAGATCAATCAATTCTACCCTCTTTAATAGCTCTGAACGAAAATCATAAATATACTTTATTATATTATCACTCCTTGTATCTTTTGTAACTAAAAAGTTAAAATCCAATTTGGTTTGTTGATAGATGGATGGTTCCACATATTTTACCTCGGATCTTTCTGCAAAGATTAGTGTATCCAAATCCAGCTCGCAAAATAAAAGTTTCGCTTTGGGTGCAATCTTTTTTGCCATCACATCTGTAATTGCCATGATCTTGCCAAGTTCTTTTTCATCTAGTTTTACAACGGCAGAATAGGTTTTATTTACATACTGCTCTGCTTCATTTAATTTCTCCAGCTTGATCTTTTTATTTTTCAAGACATGGGTTATTGTTTGGACCATGTCTTTGGCATCATAAAATAATTCTTCTATCCCTCTTGTTTTGCTGAATAAGAGAAGAGCCACCTTTCTTTGTTCACAAATTTTTTGCTCACTCCCCAGTTTAAAGACACTGCCCACCTCATACGTGGTGAATTGATCCAAATGCTTTGCATTTATAGCGGCCACTTTAAACAGGGTGGAGGCAAAGTCTTCCCGAAGCCTCGCATTGTATCCATCCTCCGAATTAACAATTGAAACACCGCTTTTCCCTTCAATCTCTAGCTCTCTTAACAGTTCATTGTCATGCCAAATATAACTGTGTAATTCAGTGGCGCCATACTTTTCGGTTAAAATTTCCTTCACCTTATCAATCACCATTTTATCTGGACTATATTCCAACGGTACAACCGGAAGGTTGATCGGTTCTGGAACGATATGATCATATCCATACATTCTGGCAACCTCTTCTATGATATCCGCTTTCATGCTAATGTCTTTGGTGGCCCTGAAAGTGGGTACTTTTACAATGTAAAGGTGGTTTGCACAATGAATGTCAAATTCAAGCCTTGTTAAAGAGTCAATAATAAAGTCATCCGAAAGTGAAACGCCCATATAAGAATCTATATCCCGTTTATCAATCTCAATCGTAATGGGTTTTTGCTCATTCACATATACATCTGTTAAATTAGAGGAAACCTCGATATCTTCCTGCCTGTTTTTTAGCAAACGAATAAAGCGTTTGATTGAGAGCACCGTAAGTTCTGGATCCAGGCTCTTCTCAAAGCGACTGCTTGCATCTGTTCTAAGTTTTAGTTTCACTGCGGTTTTCCGAATGGTCCCCGCGTCAAATGCCGCAGATTCGATGAGCAATTCTGCCGTATCCTCCTTAATTTCTGTGTTCTGTCCTCCCATGATTCCGGCGATCGCCACACTTTCTTTTCCGTTCTGAATCATGAGTGTGTCCTTTGGCACGATTCGCTCGACGTCATCCAGTGTGGTAAACTTGATGTCCTCTTTTAACGAATCCACCACCACTGCATGCATGGTTCGTTTATCAAAGGCATGCATTGGTTGACCAAGTTCAAGCATCACATAGTTGGTCAAATCCACAAGAAGAGAAATACTCCTTAACCCTGTATAGTATAATCGAATTTTCATATCCACAGAAGACGTTTTTTGTTTAATGTTTCGAACCGTGAGCGCCGAATATCGATTACATCTTTTGTCTTTTACCTTAATATCCAAATGTACAAGTTCAGCATTGTGCTTGAGTTCATCTAACTCCAACTTCTTTAATGTTCTTTTAAAGATGGCCGCGATCTCCCTTGCTATCCCATAATGTCCCCAAAGGTCCGGACGATTTGTAAGGGATTTATTGTCAATCTCAATGACGCAGTCTTCTAGACGATATATTTTCTTGATATCTTCTCCGAGTTTTAGGTCCAGTGGCAGTTCTATGAGTCCACTATGATCATCACTAATGCCAAGCTCTCTCTCTGAACAGAGGATGCAATTGCTTTCATAGTCACCCACTTTTCTTGCATCAATCTGATCAAGCCCCACAATACTTCCTCCGGGGCAAGCGGTTGCCACCAGCATCCCCACTCGAACATTCTTTGCACCACAAAGGGTTTGAAGTATCTTGTCGCCAACATCCACCTGAACGAGTCTTGTGGTTTTGAGTTCTGGTTTTTCTTCTACAGACAATACTTTACCCACCACCACGTTTTTTATCTCTCGTCCTTTGCATTCAACCCCCTCCACCTCAGCTGTTCCGAGTGTCAATCTTTTTATCAGCTCCGCTATTTCTATATCTTTTAGATCCACGAAATCGTTGATCCAGTTCAATGATATCTTCATTCTCATCCCTCCTTAGTTGAATTGGGAGAGCTTACGAACATCCATGCTGTTTAGCTCTCTTATTTCCCGTACACCATATTTCATCATCGCAAATCTTGTAAGCCCAAGCCCAAAAGCAAAACCCGTATATTTCTTTGGATCCACTCCTCCATACTCCAAAACCTTTGGATGAATCATCCCACAAGGAAGCATTTCAATCCATCCCGAGTTCTTGCAGGTCTTACAACCTTGCCCATTACAAATTTTACACTTCATATCAAGTTCAAACCCCGGTTCCACAAATGGGAAAAATCCCGGACGAAGTCTTACCTCGACCTCCTCATGAAGCACTTGGGAGAGGAGTTCTTTCATAAAGAAAATGAGGTTTGAAATCGAAACGTTTCGATCAATCAACATTCCTTCCAGTTGAAAAAACGTATTCTCATGAGAGGCATCGATCCGTTCATTTCGAAACACTCTCCCCGGTGAAATGAGCCGCAAAGGTGCGCCATACTTCTCCATCATCTTGATCTGTTGTGCGGAGGTGTGTGTCCTAAGAAGCTGGCCGTTCGATAGCCAAAAGGTGTCTTGCATATCCCTCGCAGGATGATCACCCGGAATGTTGAGTGCCTCAAAGTTATAATACTCCGTTGTAGATTCCTCGCCATAAGAAAGTTTGAAGCCCATCCCGATGAATATCTTTTCAATCTCTTTTTGAACCAGCGTGATTGGGTGATAGGAGCCGACAGGATGGGGCCGGTTATAGGTAATATCAAAGTCGGTTTCTGTTTGATTCAGCGATAAGTTTTCAAGCTCCCGTTTTTTGGTTTCAATCATCTCTGTCAAAATATTTTTGATCTCATTGGCCAGCGCCCCTACTTTCTTTCTTGTTTCCTCATCCATCTCTCTCATGGACTTTAGAATCTCCGTCAATGCGCCTTTTTTCCCCAGTATACTCACCCGAAGCATTTCTAGCCGATCCTCTAGGGTCGCCTTCCTAATTTCCTCTCTGGCCTCCGCCAAAATCTTTTTTAATCTTTCTTCCATTTTTATTCCTCCTTTTTTAAACAACAAAAAACTCTCGAGAAAGGACGAGAGCGTCGTGGTACCACCTTATTTCAATGGCCAAAGGCCATTCTTAACATTATAATGCGCGAGCAAGATAGCTTCCGATGTGAAACTTCATACGACCACTTCTTTGGAAACGTCTCAACCTTTGTTCCCTCTCTGTTAAGGTTCATCGTACTACTTTGCATCCTCATTGCTATATATATTTGCATTCTATTATAACATAGTATCCGAAATTTGCAAGGTTTTTATCCCAAACGATTGATAAAATAATTGTGATTGTATAGATATTCAGGATCTCCAAGAGAAAGCGTGATGGGCATGTTTTGGTAGTGTTTTAATTCCTCTTTCATCCCTTCTGTTTGATCATACTCTCTCGCCTCTTTTTGATCGACCAACTTTAAGGCGTTGCCCAATTTCTGAACCACTCCATCCTGTTTTTGAAAAATGTTCTTAAGCTTGTTACTATTATTGACCATTGCCTTCTCAACCATTCTTTTGTTCACGCTTAAAAAATCGTTCTCATCCTGACTCACCCCTAGCCTCTTAAGCTCTGATCTGTATTCTCTTACAATGGTTTTAAATTGGTGAAGCTCACGAGCGAATTCTTTATTTCCTTCACTTTTTTCCATGTTTTGTATCATATGATTATAGGTTTCTGCAATCTTTTCCAGTTGATTTGAAAACACCTCCGGACTTGAGATCACCCTAATTTCAAATTTCCCTATGGCTTGAATCTTCGCATCATACCGACCATCGATCTTGAAGACATCTTCCTTCACAACTTTTTCAACTCCATCCTCACGAATCAGAAAGTCTTTTGCCTCCTCAGTCACATGATCCAGTTCAAAAAGATTCACAATTGAACCTTTCACATCCGAAATGCTAAAGGCATTGGCTTCTCCTTTTTGCCCTTCTATGACCAGTTTCTTATATCTCTCTGTGGTGCCTGTAATCACTACCCGCGCTTTCATATCAAGCGGAAGCTCATTGATGGATTCTTTTATCTCTTCCAGCACATCCCCTAATGCCTCATCCTGATCAATTCTAAGACGAATTTCCTCCCTCACATCACCTTGCTTCACCTCAATAACGGCATCATGTGCATACTCTGTTCTGCTATTTCTTAATATATTTACATTAAATTCTTTGGTCTGATTGACCTGGTTAGAGGAACGCTCTAAAACCTCTATCTGTTTTCGATACCCAATCTCCTCCCGTATCTCCTCCTCCAGATGAATGGCATCCTCCTCATTATGAAGAATTACCTTTTGATCCAACTTGGATTCATCCTGTATCATTCTCTTCATTTGTTCTATATGGCCTTCCAATTTTTTAACGTCCTCCCTGTGTTCACTAACTGAGTTTGATCGTTCGATGTGTTTGGTTACTTCGCGCGGAAGCGAAAGAGAAGTTAGCTTTTCACTCACAACCTTCTTGGGCTTTCGATTGATGGCTTCTGAAAAGTATTGAATCTTTTTGTACTCTTTTACATTATCTACATCAATGTACATACCAAACCTCTCCCTACTTATAGTATACCATTTTTTGGCATAAAAGTCAAATTTATCATTGCATTAAAAAAGACCCGAGCACACATTGCTCAAGTCCTTTTCTTATTCTGAATCTCTTATTGAATGGTAAAGGTTGCCGAGAGATGGTAGGTATCATAATCCCCTGCTTCTCGGATATATAAAGCATCCTTTACAATGCGGTATTCCCCCGCTTCAAGCTCACCATAAAGCCACTTCCAGTTGATTGGTACCTCTTTTTCTTGCTTTCCACCTAGAATATAACCTATCGATTGAAAACCATAATTTTCAATCACAGTAGGTATTTCTACCCAGGTTCCATCTTCCTTCTTCTGAACCTCATACGCCTCCCCATAGGTGTATTCATCCTCCGAGTCATTCTTTAAGATTAATGTAACCCCTTCTTTTGTAAGTGTTCTATCCTGAATACTCATCGAAACATACGTGGTGCCTGGTTTCTTACCAGAGTCCTCTATCGTTTCTCCGCAAGAACAAAGCACGCAAAGTGTTAAAGCAACCGTGAAAAGAAATAGTGCCTTTTTCATCATTTTCCCCTCCTCTACTTTTTTAGACTCATCTCGACTCTAAAATGTTCCATTGTTTTAGTATTTCCTCATTATAACCCTTTTATAAATATTTTGTAAAGAAAAAAGATAAGTTTTCACTTATCTCTCTTTTTTTGCAATTGGTTTCATGGTTGGGAAGAGTAATACATCCCGAATGGATTCAGAATCCGTAAGCAACATAACAAGTCTGTCAATTCCGATCCCCATGCCACCTGTCGGTGGCATACCATACTCTAGGGCTAGTAGGAAGTCCTCATCAATTCGATCCGCCTCATCATTTCCCTGTTCCCTTAGAGATTCTTGATATTCGAATCTGGCTCTCTGATCGATTGGATCGTTTAGCTCTGAGTAAGCATTGGCATACTCACGTCCTCCGATAAACAACTCAAATCGTTCTGTATACGCTGGTTTTTCTTTTTTCTTCTTTGTAAGTGGTGAAACCTCCACCGGATACTCTGTGATAAAGGTTGGTTGAATAAGTTCCTTTTCTACATATTGGTCAAAGAAGGCAAACAGAATTTCTCCTTTTTTGAAATATTTTTCATACGCCACGTTGTGTTTATCTGCCATTTTTTTTGCTTCATCGTCTGTCTTGATTATATCAAAATCTACACCCGCATACTTTTTGACAGCATCCACCATGGATAGTCTTGTAAATTGGCTATGAATATCAATTTTGGTTCCCATATATGTAATTTCTTCTTTGCCGATTGCTCTTGCACATCCTCTTATAATCTCTTCTGCAATGTTCATCATTTCTTCATAATCCACATAGGCCTGATAAAGCTCAATCGTGGTGAATTCCGGATTGTGTTTGATAGACATTCCCTCATTCCTAAAGAGACGTCCAATTTCATAAACCTTCTCAAACCCGCCCACAATGAGCTTTTTCAAATATAACTCTGTGGCGATTCGAAGATACATATCAATATCTAAGGTATTATGATGTGTAATAAAGGGTCTTGCTTCTGCCCCACCTGGTATAATTTGTAGTACAGGCGTTTCCACTTCTAGGTATCCCTTATTATCCAATATCCTTCGTATTTCTTTTATAATCTTGGTTCGGTTCACAAAAACCGCTCTGATTTCTGGATTCACAATAAGATCCACATATCGATGTCTGTACCTAAGATCTGTATCTTTTAACCCATGATACTTTTCCGGCAACACTTGCAGGGACTTGGACAAAAGTTCAATATGGTTCACACGCACAGAGATTTCTTCTTTATGCGTCTTAAATACTTCTCCCTTTACCCCAACAATATCACCAATATCATAGTGCTTATAATCATTATAATCGGTATCTCCGACGATATCCTTTGCAATATAGATTTGTATTTTTCCAAACTCATCTTGGATATGCGAAAAAGAAGCCTTTCCCATCAATCTTTTGGACATCAGCCTACCCGCAATCGAAACGGTTTTCCCCTCCATCTTTTCAAAGCCTTTTATGATTTCCTCACTATTTGAATCGATCTCATATTTTACTTTTTCAAATGGATCTTTGCCTTCCTCTTGCATTTTTTTTAACTTTTCTCGTTTTATTTTTAGTAGCTCGTTTATGTCCTCGGTTCTAACTTCTTCCATAGGTTACCTCACTACACTTTGATTTTTGTAATCTTATATCTTATTTTCCCGGCCAAGGCATTTAGCTCAACTGTTTCACCTTTTTTACGATCCAATAGTGCCATGCCCAGTGGTGACTCATTTGATATTTTGTTTTCCAGAGGGTTTGCTTCGGCTGTTCCAACAATATGAAAGGTTTCTTCATTCCCTTTTTGCTCGTCCACAACTGTTACCTTACATCCTACACTCACCACTTTTTTGTCCAACATGGATTCTTCTACAATTTCGGCATGCAAAAGTATTTGCTCTATTTCCACAATCCTGGCTTCAAGGTCTGCTTGTGCTTCTTTTGCAACCGTATACTCATAATTTTCTGATAAGTCCCCTTGTAGCTTTGCTTCCCTGATCTCCTCTGCCACTTCACGCCTTCTATTCACTTTTAAATGCTCAAGCTCCGCTTCAAGTTTTTGTTTTCCTCCCGGTGTTAGTACCACTTTTTTACTATCCATTAAACCCTCCATTAGTTCGTATGTAATATAAAGAAAATCTCACCAATACCCAACCAGTGCTATTTTCTATTTATTCATATGTCGTTTTCGTCAAAATATTCAGTCTAAATAAAAACTGCTGTAAAGCAGTTATTTCTTTTTCGTTTTTATACTAATAATTTGCTTTTTATCATAACTACCACATTTTTTGCATACATTATGCGGTTGCATCAGCTCTCCACAGCTACTGCATGTAACTAAAGTAACTGGATCAAGTTTGCTATTTTGCGCTCTTCTTGTATCGCGCCTTGCCTTAGATGATCTCTTCTTTGGTACAGCCATTATTACACCTCTTCTCGTTTACTTTCATTTTTCACTCCACATATTATACACATTGGGAGTGGTTTTGTCAACTAAAAACGAGAGATATTTAAGAAGCCTTTTTTCAGCTGACTGTTACTTTTCTAAAATCACCACTTTGGCTGTTCCCGCCTGTGCCGGATAGCTTAAAGCCATGATATCATACCATACCAGCATCTTGGTCCCTACCCTAATATCGGAGGTTTTAAGACTTTCCCCTGTTTTTAGAGTATAAATCACCGCATCCTTTGGAATGGTAATGATTTTATCCTCATTCTCAGAAAGCACCTTGATATTTCCATTCTCATCCTGTGTGATGCTACTCGCCTGCATGTATTTCGCTACCGTTTCCTCTTCTTGAATCCGCCCAACGATTGCAAGCGCCTTTCCTATCGGTGGCATGGAACGAGTAATATTTGGTCCATAGTAAGTATGTACCAGATCCCCCACCTTTAAATCTGCTATCTCGAGCTTAGCGCCTGAAGTCGCCTCTACAATAAAACTGTCTTCATAACTATTTAATCGAATTTCATAATCTGTGTTTTCTTCTTTCAACAACAGCTCTATCCTGTTTTCTAATGGTGTGATCTCTTCTATCTTTGCGATAATGGTAAGTGTCTTTTCGATCTCCACCTCACTTTCTTCCTCTGGTACTTTTGTACCAAAGTCTACAGATATCACAACCAGGATGATTGCGAGTATAAGAACCACCACGCCAAGGGCGCCCAAAATTTTTTTCATAAATCCCCTCCTTCATATCTCTTAGTATATCAATCTTATCTAATTTTATCAAGAATTAGCTGCTGATTGTCTCGGATTCTCTCATCCTCCGGTTTTAATGCAATTGCCTTTTCGACGTATTCCTTTGCAAGAGTATATAAACCCAGGTGAAAGGCTGCAATACTGGCGAGATCATAGGGTAAGACTCCCCAGCTCTCCGGTTCATTGATATAAATTCTGGAGGGTTCTGCAATTTCAAGCGCCATCTTTGCAAAGCTAAGTGTTTCAATCCATTTTTCAGCTTGATAATAAAACATCATTAGTGCCACTTTGGGCTCTCTTAATAATGGTGCCTCCCCCACCGCACGATATAACCATCTCTCCTGTTCGATCCTATTGCCCAACATCCCATAAGAAAAAGCGATAAACCGCATGGAAGCACTCCTCTCCTCCTCCCATTTTGAGCTTCTCATGTAAACGTGTCTTTTTAATAGCTCAATTGCTTTCTCATAGGCTCCATGATACATGTACTCTCTTCCAAGATAATGAGCCATTCGATCATCCTCTGGGTTTTCACCATATGCCAGCTCAAGCAAAGGCAAATATTGACCTCTTGATTTTTCTGGATCCGGATGATGATAGACCAAAAGATCTGAGCATGTGACAATGTTTTCACAATGGTTGGTGGGAGTCAACGCTTCATGAATTGGATACTTCCATGTATACCCAAATCTTTTATGAATCTTTTGGGTATAGAAAACCCCTCCGTCTGTCCCGTCCTCGTTTACATACCAGACATATGGATAAGATAGCCTTGTCGTTCCCGGTTTCCACGCTTCCTCAACCTTTCTTCTCCAGTCTGGCATAATAATATCGTCCAGGTCAAGACATACACAAACATCTGCATCCTTCGGAACCAATTTAAGCGAAAAATTTCGCGCCACATCAAATCGCCATGGAACTATTTTTTTTTCTTTTATGTAAGCCCCTCTTCTCTTAAATAACTCAACCGTATGGTCTCTCGAACCTGTATCTAATATATAGAAACCGTCTGCTTCTTTTACAGAGTCCATAAACCGATCCACAAATTTTTCTTCATCCTTACAGATTGCATAAACATAGATTTTCATTGAACGACCTTCTCAAACTCTTTTTATTATTATATGAAAAAAAGAAAGGCGGGTTCAATCCCATCCTTTCTTTATTTTATTAAGCGGTTAGATACGTAATATTCATATAAGCATTTGTAATGCCAGACATTAGTGTTAAAGAGCCTGAAATCACTCTAAATTCTAGTGTGCTACCCGCTGTTAGGAAAATGGTTTTAACAGCTGTGGTAATGGTATTTAGAGTTGCAACCTGAACATTCGTTCCCAGAACCGGTGCTCCATTTGCATAGAGTTGAATTACTGGGGGCGGTAAGCTTCCTGCAGCATCAACTCCAAAATCCACATTGTAAAATCCGGTATTGGCTACAGTGAAAATCGTTCCTGTTGCATTGATGGATACCCCAGAAGCCACAAAATCTGTCGTATTAAAAGCAACGTCTGATCCCGCCGGTACAGTCTGGGATGTTTCTGAAAAGAAAGATCCGAAGAAGATGGAAGCAGTCAATCCAGTCGGACCTGTTGGACCTTGAATTCCCTGGATTCCTTGCATTCCAGTCGGACCGATTGGTCCTTGAATTCCTTGCATCCCAGTTGCCCCCGTTGGACCTTGAATTCCTTGCGGACCTTGAGGTCCAGTCGGACCTTGTATAATGCATCTTGACATACAGTTACAGTTACAATTACAATCACAACAACATATATCCCTCATGTATACCTCCTTGTTTTATTAATAAAAGCAAAACTTTTATTATATAAACATTATATGAAGGCTTGTAACAAGTGTGATTGTAGAAATTTAAGTAAGCACACATTTTATCTTGTAAAAAATTATCTCGCACATAAACCTTTTTACTTTATGAGATAGTGGCTGTATGTCAACGTTACATGTGCTTTAAAATTTAGATCATAAAAATTGCTTGCTTACCTGCAATATATATGATTATTGCAGTCAACTTGTAAAATAGCTAATGAAAAACTTCTTAATCCCCATAGCCTCTTCATTATATGAAGATTATATAGCATATTTTTGTAAAGTCAATTATTGCCATTACTATGATACACCTATAGGGATCTTCTTACACTTATTCAATTGAACTTACTTTATATCCTTTGGCTTCTACGGCTGCCTTTAGCGCTTCTACACTTACCTCTTTTTCTAGCTCAACTACTACGTTCTTTTTATCCAAATCTGCTGTTGCACCCAGTACACCTTCTACTCCTTTGAGTGTTCTCTCTACCGTTTCCTTACAATGTCCGCATTCCATTCCTTCAACATAAATCACTTTATTCATTTTTCTTCCCTCCTCTTTTTTCATCACAAAATTTGATTTAAAATTTCTAATTCTTAATGCATTGGTGACCACACACACCGAACTCATACTCATTGCCAATGCTCCAAACATTGGACTCAACTTCCAATTCAACATATCATAGAAAACACCTGCTGCCAATGGAATGCCAATCGTATTATAAAAGAATGCCCAAAATAGGTTCGTCTTTATATTTCCCATTACATTCTTACTTAACCGGATGGCTGTTACAAGATCCAGCAAATCATTTTTAATTAGGACGATATCTGCTGACTCAATCGCAACATCTGTTCCCGATCCAATGGCCACTCCGACATCTGCTCTGGTGAGTGCCGGACTATCATTAATCCCATCACCGCACATCACCACTTTTCTACCAGCCTCTTGCAAGATCCTGATCTCTTTTTCCTTATCTTGCGGCAATACCTCTGCCACTGCCCTACTTATTCCCAGTTCCTTTCTGATTGCCTCTGTGGTCGCTTTATGGTCTCCTGTAAGCATGATCACTTCTAAGCCCATCTTTTCAAGTTCAGAAATTGCTTTCTTACTATTCTGCTTGATTACATCCTGTGCAAATAATACGCCAATTTCTCTGGTCTCATCTGCAAAATAAAGGGGTGTTTTACCCTCTTCTACAAATCGCTTACCAAATACCTCAAACTCAGTGGTGTCAATCCGGTTTTCCTTCATAAAGCTTAAACTTCCAGCAAGGTACATCACTCCCTGTATTCTTCCTTTCACGCCCTTCCCGGGTATGGAAATAAAGTCAAGTACTTCAACCGGCTTAATGTTCTCTGCCTCCGCTCTTCTAATCACTGCCTCTGCCAACGGATGTTCCGAGTTTTGTTCTAGACTGCTTGCAATAAAAAGCAACCGATCATGATTCCAACCATCACTCGGCACAACTTCCCAAACCCTCGGTTTTCCTTCCGTGATGGTCCCTGTTTTATCAAGCACCACCGTATCCACACGACTTAAGATTTCTAAACTCTCTGCTGATTTAATTAGTATCCCGTACTCCGCTCCCTTTCCTGCCCCCACCATAATTGCAACCGGCGTTGCAAGTCCCAGTGCACATGGACAGGAAATCACCAGCACTGAGATCCCAATCGAAAGTGCAAACTCAAAGTCTTTTCCGATGAATAGCCAGGTGACTGCAGCAATGATAGCGATAAGGATTACAATGGGTACAAACACGCCGCTGATCTGATCCGCAAGCTTTGAAATCGGTGCTTTGGAATAACTAGCTTCCTCAACCAGTTCAATGATCTTTGCCAAGGTGGTATCGCTTCCAACCTTGGTCGCCCTAAACTTAAAAGACCCCATCTGATTAATTGTTCCACTAATCACGAAGTCCGAAACTTTTTTCTCCACCGGAATGCTTTCACCTGTTATGGCTGATTCATCTACCGAAGAAGCTCCTTCAATGATTATACCGTCTACCGGGATGCCCCCTCCCGGTCGTATAATAAGAATATCATCCACCACAACCTTTTCAAGTTGGAGTTGCAGCTCTTCCCCGTTTCGAATCACATTTGCCGTTTTAGGAGTTAGGTTCATGAGCTTTTTGATTGCCTCGCTCGTTCTCCCCTTTGACTTGGTTTCCAGATACTTTCCAAGGGTAATCAGCGTAAGAATGGTTCCAGCAGATTCAAAGTATAAATCCATCATATACTTTTCTACCAGTACCGAATCCCCATGCCCAAGGCCATACCCGATCCGAAAGATGGCCATCATTCCATACAATACAGCCGCACCGCTTCCTAGTGCAATTAGGGAATCCATATTGGGTGTTCGTTTACCCAACATCTTAAACCCTGTTTTAAAATATTGCTGGTTTACAAAGAAGATTGGCAATAAGACAACAAACTGTGCAAAGGAAAAACTGATCGCATTAGGTACCCCGTGAAAAAGAGTTTGCATCCAGCTTGGTATAGGAAAACCAAACCACTCATAAAACATAGAATGCATAGAAAGATAAAGGAGTGGTATTAAAAATGAGACAGACAGAAGCAACTTTTTTTTCATCTCTCCTATTTCATCATTTCGTTCCTTTTTCTCTTTCCCCGCAACACTTGCATCATACCCAGCTTGTACAACCGCCTCCACAATCTCCTCTTCGCGAAGTAGTTGCTCATTATATGCCACAATCATATTGTTAGAAAGGAGGTTTACAACCACCTCTTTTACACCTTTTAAATTTTTAACCGCCTTCTCAACGTGACCAGAACAACTATTACAAGTCATCCCTGTCACATGAAATTTCTGTTTCATTTTTTACCCTCCTACCTTTTATGAAAATCGCTCAAATAGTTCCATGACCTCACCTATAATCTCTTTATTTCCTTTTTTAATCTCATCCACCACACAACTCTCTAAATGGGATTTTAAAATTTTATGAGCTAGGCTTTTAATCGACTTCTCAACCGCAACAAGTTGAATCAAAATATCTCCACAATATCGATCTTCCAGGATCATGGTTTTAATCCCCTGCACTTGTCCCGCTATTCGATTGAGCCTAATCTCAAGCTCCCTTTTTTCTTTTTCTTGTCTAGGCTTCTTCTTATCAGTATGACAACATTTTTGTTTCTGATTCATTTTACTCACCTCATTTTTATTATATACCCCCACCTGGTATATGTCAACTGTTTAAATTAAAAAAGAGAACCAAGTTCTCCCGATTCGATTATGCTTGTAGCCTGTATCTATTTCAAAACTTATCCCTCCGTTTTTAGACCACTTCCCCCAATCGGGATCTTCTCCCCTAGATATTTTGGTTTTCTCCTCCAGAGTTCAACTTCTAGAAATGCCTTTACCCTAGCCAGTGACTCTCTAAAGTAGAGATACGACATGTTATAAATCTTTTTATCCCGGGAAGGGTAACCATACGCCTCTATCCCCAGTTTTCTTGCAATATAAAGCGCACGGCCCATATGAAAATTCTGTGTGGAGATCAGCAAACTCTCCACTCCAAAGACCGCTTTTGCCCGGTACATACTATCATACGTATCAAATCCTGCATGATCCAAGAAGATATCTTCCCGTGGTACACCTTTTTGCATTAAATACGTCTTCATTGCGTTGACCTCATCATATCCCCTCGTTCCATGATCCCCACTCACCAAAACCTTCTTCGCCTTCTTCTGGTTGTAAAGCCTTAGACCATACTCTAATCTATCTTGTAAAACAAGGGAAGGTGTTCCGTCCTCCATCACAAAAGCACCCAGAATCATCACCGCGTCACAGCTGGGCGCATCTTTTGCCTCCAGTATATACCCTTCTGCCGTCTTTGTAATATACAGCTGAATGAGCAAAAAAGCGATCATACATAACAAAACAAACATTGTAATTATATAAATAATCCTTTTATTTTTCTCGCTTTTGAACAATCTTCCATTTTTCCTCTCTGCTTAATCTTTTGATCTCCCACTCTCTCCTCATCGCCTCTTCTTTGGTTCTAAACTTCTCCGAATAAACCAAAGAAACCGGAAGCCTTGCTCGTGTATACTTGGCCCCAAGTCCCAGATTATGTGTTTTCACCCTTTCTTCTAGGTCGTTGGTCCATCCGGTGTAGAGTGTTTCATCTTTACATCTCAATATGTAGACAAAGTTTGTCTTTTTCATTTTTCAATTATCCCTCCATGAGTCTTTTTGCAAGCACCTTTATCCGATCTATTGCATCCTGGTCTTTTTCCGCCGGTTTTTGTGCAGACACGCCAAAGTGACCCGCAGATTGCTCTTTATGTCCGTCTCCCACAATGCTCATACCATGCACCATAAGAATGTTGTGAATGGCCATCGTAGTGGTCTCTTGCCCACCATACTTGGAAGCTCCTACCGTAATCGTACAGGCCTTCTTTCCAACCCATCTATTCCCGGAACGGATAAACCTCGATTTGTCAAAAAATCCTTTGAGCTGAGCCGTGAGGCTTCCGAAATATACCGGACTCCCGACCACAATCGCATCCGCTCTACTCATCAGTTCATATGCCTCCTCTAATTTAGTCCCTTTATAACAAGACTCATTGCAGGGTTTGTGACACTCCAGACAAAACGGATGTTTGCAATCAAGAAGAGCCTCTTGTGCATAAACCATTTGGGTTTTTCCTCCTAGCGCTTCTATCTCCCTAAAGAGTTCCTTCATTAAAAAGGTTGTGTTTCCGTCCCGATTCGGACTTCCGTTGATTCCGACAATCAGCATACTTTCCTCCATCTTTCATTTTTTCTATTATACGAATCCAAGAAAAAAACTATTCTAAAACGAGAGATTATGGATGAGTCTTGTTGTAAACTCCGCACATCGCTCGGAAGCAGGTGTGAGATAGTCGTAGAATTCCACCTTTTCCTTATCACTCGGTTTGTCTGAAATAGAACGAATGACAAGGCATAAAACCTTAGAGAGCATGCACACTTGTGCGATGGCCGCTCCCTCCATCTCATCACAATCGATTCCAAAGTCGATGAAAAGGTCCGCCTTCTTTTCCGGATCATTGATGAACTGGTCTGCCGTTCCAATTGTACCGATTCGTACATTCACTTCTCCTTCAATCATTTGCCTACATTGATCCACCAGTAGAGGGTCCATCAAAATCTCATTTCCTATACTTGGAATGTATCCTTTGGGATGACCAAAAATACTAATGTCAAAATCATACTGGATACATTTTTCAGACACCACGATATCCAAAAAGTCAAGTTCTGGGTTCACCGCTCCTGCCGATCCAAGATTGAGTACACCCGCAATTTCAAAACTATCCAGAAGAAGTTGTGTTACTCTTGCAGCATGGACCTTCCCGATCCCTGTCTTTGCAAGCACGCACGCTTTTCCGTCGATCTTCCCCACTGTAAACAGAGTATCATAATAACAAATTTCCTCTTGCTCGATGAGATAATTTTTTATCTTGATCAGTTCCTCATCCATTGCAGCCAAGATTCCTATATATTTCAATCGTCCCTCCTATACATTTGGATACTTTAAGTTTTCTACCGTCATCCCTTGTATGTGCTCCAAATAGTTTTTGCATTCAGCCTTCGCCAGTTCGTTGTCCAAATTTCTATAATTTCCACACTCTATTTCACTCTTCCCAGGCATCTCCCCTTCGTAATGAATGATCCCATCCAGTACCTCCTTGATGGTTTGGATCACCCTCTCATGCTCTGCATGCCGAACCAAAAGATAAAAACCAGTCTGACAACCCATTGGTCCAAAATAGAGTACACCCTCTTTTAAAGAAGAATTTCGAATCAGGGTGGCAAAGAGGTGTTCCACGGAATGCATGGTCGCATTATCCATTAAGTCCCCTGTATTTGGTTTTCTGGTTCTCAGATCGTAAGTGGTTACATCCCCATCCACTCTTGAGAGGTAAACACCCGGTGTGATTTTTCTATGATCCACTGTAAAGCTCGCTATCTTTTCCATCTCATCCCCCTATATTTCCCTTAGACTTTGGTCTAAGTCCTCAATAATGTCCTCGATATGCTCGAGTCCTACTGATACCCTTACAAGCGTGGTATCAATGCCAGCAGAGACAAGTTGATCATCCGTTAACTGCCTATGTGTGGTACTTGCCGGATGGAGTACACTGGTTCGAATATCCGCCACATGAATCTCATTGGAGATCAGCTTCAATCCATCCATAAAACGAACCGCACACTCTCTGCCCCCCTTGATGGATATACAGATCACACCGCTTGAACCAGTGGATAGATATTTGGTTGCCAGATCATGATACGGATCTCCCAAAAGACCGGGGTATCGCACCCAACTAATCTTATCAGATACTTCCAGATGCTTTGCCACCGCCAGTGCATTCCTTGAAATTTCCTCCATTCGTATATAAAGGGTCTCAAGCCCTAGATTTAGAAGAAATGCAGAATGTGCTGAGGGGTAAACGCCAAAATCTCTCATCAGCTGCATTCTTGCTTTTATAATATAAGCCTCTCTTCCAAAATCCCTTGCATAAATCACTCCATGATAGGATTCATCCCTCTCTGTGAAATCGGGATACTTTCCAGAACTCCAGTCAAACGTCCCACCATCAATCACCACACCACCCACTTGCACTGCATGACCATCCATATATTTAGAAGTAGAATGCGTGATGATATCCGCACCGTACTCAAATGGTTTACACAAAGCGGGTGTTGGAAAGGTATTATCGATAATCAACGGAACCTTGTTTTCGTGTGCCACCTGTGCAAACTTTTGAATGTCCAGCACCACAAGTGTTGGGTTTGAGAGGCTCTCTGCGAATACCGCTTTGGTGTTCGGTTTGAAAGCGGCTCTTAGCTCGTCTATGCTGGCATTCGGATCCACAAAAATGCACTCGATCCCCAGCTTTTTTAGACGAACCGCAAAAAGGTTCACGGTTCCACCATACACCGTCACAGTACTCACAATGCTGTCTCCCGCCGAACAAATGTTGAGAATTGATAGTAAGGTGGCCGCTTGTCCAGATGCGGTACAAAGCGCCCCCACGCCTCCTTCTAGTTCTGCCAGTTTCTTCTCCACCGCCTCTACCGTGGGATTGGAAAATCTAGAGTATATATGCGCCGTGGGCATATCAAACAGTTCCCCCATCCGCTCAGTATGTTCAAACTTATAGGTGGTACTTTGATAAATGGGAAGAACACGAGGTTCCCCATCTCCTGGTGTATATCCCGCATGCAAAGATTTGGTTTTATCCTTCATTTTTTCTCCTAACTTTTTTATATTTTACGCACCTTGGTTTTGCTTATACCATTCTGCAAATATCCTAAAGGTGGATTCTGCTTTTTTTCTTCTTTCAACATGCTCTTTTTCTGAGTACTCCGCAAGTGTTTTCCCATCTTCTGAATACTCCGGTACAAAAACATACCATAAGTCGCTCCATTTCTCTTTTTGTTCAAACCCTCTGACCTCTTCCGAAAGAACCCCTTTATGAGTACACAAAAAATATTCCACTTTTCCCCCATCAAAATAGGCAAGGCACTCCCTAAACTCACATCTTCTATTTTGATTTTTTTCCATTAACTTTAAAATCCCATCAAGTCCAAGTGTCTGTAATGCAAAGTTGACAAAGGTCCTTGGGAAGCCATTCAAAGCCTCAATAAAAAAACCAGAGTCTTGTGCAATACAAGGCTTATGAACCTTTTTATATGCCTGTCTCACCTTGGATTCTGCAATCTCCCTGACATCATCTGCTCTTGGTTCGATCAAATCATAATGATAGGTCTCAAGCTCAATATTGATATCCGAAAAATATTGTCTGGCTGTGGCAATCTTCCCCTTATTTCCCGTCACAAAAATCATCTTTTTCATATTTTTCCTCCCGGTCCACATACTATAATAGCATAGAATAAATTTTTTTAAACCATTTTGGAGAAAAATGAATCAGCTCTTTTTATTTCTTGAAAAATCAAATCAAATCATCTGGGGGCTCCCCCTCATTTCTCTACTCCTTAGCATTGGGGTTTATTTAACTTGTAAGCTTCGCTTCATACAGATTACACATCTCATAAGAGGCATTCAGCTTACCTTTGAAGATGAGAAGGGAAGTGGAGGGGAAGTCTCAAGTTTTGCCGCTCTTTGCACTGCTCTCGCGGCCACGATCGGGACCGGCAACGTGGTTGGCGTCACCGTTGCCATCTGTACAGGAGGACCCGGTGCCCTTTTTTGGCTCGTCCTTTCCTCCTTTTTGTGCATGCCAATCAAGTATGCAGAGGGACTTCTGGCTGTGAAATATCGAGTGCAAGACGACACAGGAACATTTTATGGTGGCCCCATGTACTACATCAAAAATCATATGCTGGCCAAACTCTTTTCAATTTTTGGCATGCTCGCCGCCTTACTTGGAATCGGAACCATGACACAGGTCCAGTCCATTGCTCAGGCCTCCTATTCCATTTTCAAAACACCCACCTGGTGCATCTCGATTCTCATCACAATTTTGGCTGCCTTTGCAATCTTAGGCGGCATCAAAAGCATCTCCAGGGTTTCTGAGTATGTGGTCCCACTCATGACCTTTTTTTATATTGCCGGAAGCCTTCTCATTTTGGCATGCAATATAAAAAATTTACCCGCCTCCATTCTCTTGATCCTACAAGATGCTTTCAGCATCCAGGCCGGCATTGGTGCCGGACTTGGAATCTGTATTCGAAGTGGCATCTCCTCTGGACTATTCTCAAACGAGTCCGGGCTGGGAAGCACACCGATTGCAACCGCGAGTGCCAGAGTAGGCTCCGCTGTGAAGGCAGGGCTCATCTCCATGTCCGGAACCTTCTACACCCTTAGCATTTGTATGATCACAGGTCTTGTGATTGTGGTCACAGAAGCCTATAAGATTAGTGGCAGTTTCGGAGTCGAAATCACCAATTTCGCTTTCGATCATACCCTACCCGGAATCGGGCGATACATTGTTTCACTTGGTCTGATCTTTTTTGCCTTTACCACCATCCTAGGTTGGAATTATTACGGGGAATGCTGTGTCAAATATCTTTTTGGAACCAAAAGCATCCTACCCTATAAACTTTTTTACCTCATGGCGATTGCGATTGCTGGATTTTTGAAACTTGAAACCGTCTGGATCATCGCAAACATTTTCAATGGACTAATGGCTCTTCCGAACCTGATCGGGATCCTCTTTCTTCTTCCTGAGGTGGTTCGTGAAACCCAAAAAATCTGAGCATGTAAAAAGCCGAGAAAGAGATCCTCTCCCGGCTTCTATTTTCTACTTTATAATTCGATATTTCCCGATAAACGGAAGCTCCTTTGCTTTTCCTGAAAATCCATTTACAAGCCCAAGTATTCCAACCACCGTGATCGGAATATAGATCACAAGGGTGAAGAGATTTGCTATTGTCCAAAGCCTCCATGAAATCGTGGTCAGGATGGCACTAATAATTGTGTCCACAATGATCGCAGCGATGAAGGCAAGTAATAAGAGTAATCCCTGATTCGCATGAAAACGTCCGTATTTTGAATCCGGACAAGAAACGAGTGGTAAGAAGAAAAGAAAATAGGCAAGACCGCCCATGGTCTTGTTCTTCTCAATATCCTCCTGATTCATCTCCCCTGTTTCATCTTTGACATCCTCTGACATCTTTTTAAATGAATCGAATGCTGAAGTGGAATCGTTGGGCTTTGATTCTTCTGCAAGCGATGCCCCACATGCCGGGCAAAACTTTACATTGTCATCCACATCTGCACCACATTTACTACACTTTGACATAAATCCTCCTTATTTTTATATTAAAATATCTCCTAAGAAAATTTTACTCCTCTTTTTTTAAATATCAACATTTTTTTACACTTTTTTCAATTAAAAAAGGGCACACCTCATTTCTGTGTAACCCTCACTTCTTTTCTAAGTATAGATAATCTCTATTCCTGAAAAGCTAACCTCTCCCACCAAACGAACCGTGGGTCCAGATACTCCCTCTTTTCTATTTTTCTCTTCCACCCCACTTAGGCTCACGCTAAGCTGATTGAGTGTATTCCAATTTTTTGGAATATAAAGCTCGATGGCTGCAAAGGAAGCATCTATATTGATGGTGGCTCCCTCGCTTGAGATCTTTGTGTTATCAAAGTATACTTTGAGCGCGCCAAAAGATGCTCCAATGGTTGCTTTTTTTAAATTTTCAGAGTTCACGTATTTGATACTCGATCCAAAACTCACATAACAATTCACCACCTCGTCATCTGGCCCATCAATGATCTCTTCAAACCTTTCATGCCTTTCTTCTGAGAAACGATGGTGAAAAAAATGTCTGGGTTTATGAAACAGGATCGATAGTCCAATGCTTCCAAAGAAAGCTGCAAAGAGAACCGGCCACGGCACAAGCGCTTCCATACCAAGTGGTTTTGCATAGATCATGCACAAGAATGCAACCGGAAATAAAACACCCGGAAAGTGTAGCCTTAAAATACTCTTTACCAGGATCGGAATCAAGAATAGGGTGAGGATCAGGCTGAATAGGTTGATGTTTGTAAAATAACCTAGTCGATTCACAATCACAAGCACCCCTGCTACAATAAAAAACAATCCCCAAAACCAATTTCTATTTTTCATATTCTTTCCTTTCTAAAAGCCTTTGCTTTAAATTTTTATAATACGAACGAGAGACAAAAACCTGTTTATGTGTATGATTAAACTCGACAAGACTAGAGGAGGTGATATTCCGACTTATTGATAGAATATGATCTATGTTTAGAATGGTTGACTTAGAAACCCGTACGAAGTTCCTGGGCAACATTTCTTCTAGTTCATACAAGCGATGCTTCACAGAGTAAAGATCATCCCTTGTGTGCGCATCAATCTTTCCATCATCTGTTTCGAAGAACAGAATCTCCTTTAAGGAAAAGTAGTATTCCTTCTCCCCTTTGTAAAGACAAATCTTTTGGACTGCAGTAGTGGTCTCTAAAAGGAGTTGCTGCATTCTTAAAACCGAAGCATCAACCTGCCTGCATCTTATAATTACCTCATCTTCCTCTAGTTCCGGTTCCAGTTCAAGCCGTATCTTCATTCTTGCCCCTTGCCTCTGTTTTTATTATACTGCTTCCTGTTGCGATTGTAAATCCATTTCTCTCAAGTGGTCATTTTATCTCCCTAAGTGGTAGAAAACATCTCGTACAAATATAAAAAGTAGCCCTAAGCTACTCATATTTTAAAATCCTCTGAACTAAAATTTGAATAATATCGTCCTGTGGTGGCTGTAAACTTAAGAACACAATAATCCGGATCCGTTACCCCTTTGGGATAATACATCGTATCCCCCTCTTGCCAGATCAGTTCCTTACTCTTTGGGTCTTCTAGCACCTCCATATTTCCTTTTAGCATCACACCACGAAAGAACCTTTTGTCTAAGAAGTAAATAGAAGCTTTGGGGTTACGTTTATACTGTGAAACACGCATAGAAGAGGTGTTTGTGGTGAAGTAAAAAGTTTTTATTCCCTCTCTCTTCCTTGGAGCAAGCATTGCCTTCGTATTCGGAAACCCTTCCTCATCCACCGAGCTAATCAAGGAAACATTCTGTTTGTCGATTAGATTTCCGATACTCTTTTCTGCGTCTCTTAACATTCTATCACCTCATTTTTTATTTTTAATCGCAATAACGGTCCCGCCAATTGAAGAAACAAGAAGAATTGTTTCAAGAACGATTCCGAAGAGGGATACAATATAAAGATTGTATCCAATCCAAAGTATGCCTACCGGTATCCCCAAAATCCGATAAACAAGATTATTCTTTTGCCACACTGAATAGGTATAAAGCATCGTTCCACATACAGAAAGAAGACTTAAAAGTCCGCTATACGAAAAAGCGGTCAATAAAAAAGTTAGTAATAGAAGAATGATCAGAATAACCCAATCCCTTTTTGTATTCTTGTCTCGTTTTCCATATTTTTTCTCATCATGTAAAAAGATAATGTTTCGAATCGTTGCCACAATCACCATCATAAATCCAGTATAGGCTGACAAAAAGATAAATGAAATGGCTGTCGTTCCTAAGGAAGCGAAATTAAATAAGAGAATCTGCTTTCGGTCTTTCAAATAGTAAGTAATGATTAAAAAAACATAGCTTAAAATAATAAAAATTTGTGAAAGCACATAACCAATTGTTAACTCCATAACGCTTTTACTCCCCTCATAACTTCATACAGTATATATCTCTTAAGTGTCCATCACTCACCGTATCTGTCTTAACATACTCTAGTCCTAGCCTTAATAATGCTTTATTGCTTGCTGCGTTATCAGGATGCGCCATCGAAATAATGTAATCAAATCCCAACTCCTTCGCAAGTTCAAACTGCATTCCGATAAGTGTAGCCATGATACCTCTACCCCTATAATCTGGCAATACCAGATCCCCGCCTAGCTCACACACTTTGTAATCTGATATGCCTAGCACCTCTTTATATTCTTTTAGCATTTCTTGATCCACATATAGTTGTGCCATCCCCACCAACTGATCACCATCATATGCGCCGTGTAATGGTGCATAACTTTCATCGAACAATTTTTTTAATTCCCACTCTGCATAAGGAATAAAAAACTCTGCTCGTTCAAGTCCCCCTAATACGGTTTGAATTAAACCCAAAACCTGCTCTTCATCTTTGGGATCCACTTTTTTAAACTCTAACTCCGCCATATATCCTCCTAACACTAAAGTAATAAAATGCCTCCATTTACGTTGATGTTTTCTCCATTGATGTATTCCGCCTCATCTGATAGCAGAAACAATACTGTATTGGCCACGTCTCTACATTCACCCAACCTTTTGCTCGGATTTTTACGAGCCGTCTCTTGGATCTCTTCCTCCGTATAAAACTGTTTTGAAAGGGGTGTGAGCGTAAGTGCTGGGCTAACCGTATTTACTCGAATATTGTATTTGCTAAGTTCTAGTGCCCCCACCTTGGTCAGCATAATAATTGCCGCCTCCGAAGTACAGTACGCCATTGACTCAACCATCGCTTTTGTTCCCAAACGAGAGGCGATGTTGATAATGCGTGGGGTGTTGGATTGTTTCAATAAACGAATCCCATGCTTCATACAAATCTCTTTGCCAATCAGATTGATGTTTAAAACTGCCTTATAATCCTCTATGCTATAGTTCTCAATCGATCCATCAATGCTAACACCTGCATTGTTTACCAAATAATCCAGTTTACCATATGTAACGTCTATCTCCTGATATAATGCAACCACGTCTTGCTCTTTTGATACATCTGCTTTTAAAATCGTTAGCTCTCCTAGAGACTCAAACTCCTTTTTAGTATCTTCTGCATTCTGCTCATTTGAAGAATAACAGCTGACCACCTTTACCTTATTGAGCAATAAATTTCTTACAATCTCTTTTCCAATTCCACTTGTTCCACCCGTCACTAGCGCCACTTTATTCTCAAGACTTTCATACTTCATTACACTACTCTCCTATCGTTCTCTAGCGGATTAAAGAAAATTGGGTAAAAATCCAGTTGTCATTTACCTTCTCTAAAATCTGATCATAAACCTTATAATCCACTACAGCCCAGTCCTCAGATTCTACATCCAAAATCTCCACTGTAACCTGGTATTGGATCTTCGCATCGCCTTCTCTTATAATCTCATTCGTTTCCTCTCCCTTTGTAATGTCACTGCCACGATCAGCTGGTCTAGCATACAAAAATCCATCTATATCCATATAACGATTGTCTTTTAATAGATCCGTTACAATCTCATCTGAAAACAATGTATGTAAATATCTTTCCAAATCACTTCTTGTCTGAATCTTACTATGGCTTACCTTTGCATAATATTCACCTTGATATTCTTTTGATGCCTCCGAATCGAGTGGCATCGTGGTTAATCTAAACCACTCCATTGCTTCTTTTGCCTCTTGATACTTCTCCTCTACTGCTATATCGCTCATTTCCTCTGTTTGTAAGTCTTCTATTTGAACCTTGTTACCGCACGATACGAGAAAAGCCATCATCATAAAAAGTAAAATGAATCTCTGCTTTAAACCCTTCATAAAAACCTCCAAAAAATAAATTTCCAACCGAGGTTATTATAACATCAAAAAATAAATTTTCTACATATTTCCACAAAAAACGCTCTTTAAGTACTTTTTGGCCACCTGGCTTAACGCAATCGTTTTTTCCCTACTCATCTCTGCTTCATGCATCTGATACATTGGATAATAACGTGTTAAATGTAACACAATCTCTGGTGATATTTGACTGAGCCACTCAGATAATGCCCCGATCTCTTCCTTCGTGTCATTGTGGTTAGGAATAAGAAGTGTGGTCACCTCTACATGACAACGTGTAGCTGCTAACTCAATCGTTCTTTTTACCTCTTCCAGCTCACCAGCACACACCTTTTGATAAAACTCATGTTGAAATGACTTTAGGTCGATGTTCATCGCATCGATATAGGGCAAGAGCTTAAGTAGTGGTTCTTCGCAAATATAGCCATTGGTGACAAGTACATTTTTAAGGTTCTTATCATGTGCCATCTCTGCAACTTCGTAGACGAACTCATACCATACAGAAGGTTCGTTGTAGGTATAAGCGATGCCGATATTACCTTCCACCCTCAGCTTTCTAGCCGCCTCCACAAGTTCATCTGCACTAAAGACTTCTGCTCTTGCCTCTTTTTGTGATATTTCATGATTCTGACAAAAGGAACACTTAAAGTTGCACCCAAATGTACCGATTGAGAAGATGTTGCTCCCTGGATAAAAGGATTTTAGTGGTTTCTTTTCAATCGGGTCAAGTGCTAAAGAGGTAACCCTACCATAGTTCAGGGAGTAAAGAATTCCACCTATATTCTTGCGGGCCATACATATGCCCAGCTGATCTGACTTTAGCCTACACCCATGTGGACATAAACCACATTTTAGATTTCCATTCTCTAGCTTCTCATAAAACATTGCTTCCTTCATCTTGCTCTACCGATATCTCCTCACCTCAAATTTATACATATCATACGTTCCGTATGGATCGATACCCGCTTTCTGACAGGCAATATGAAGCTGCTCATCGACTGTATTCACTCCCTCAAGATCCGGGAGAAGAAGTCCTCTCATCGATCCTTTTTGCACAATCACCCCATACTTTTTGGGATCCAGCTCCTCCCTCTTTTGAACAGGAAGGGCCTTCTCCAGAATATCCACACTATATTCTAAGAAAGGCAATTCGTCTGCCATAACCCTCGGAAAGCGAGGGTCTCTGGTTCCCGCCGCAATTGCATTCTCAATGATCTCCAACACCACACTGGCCTGCGTTGCTCCTGTTGTACCGATGCACCCCCTAAGTTCTCCAAATTTTTTGATTGAAACAAAGGTTCCAGCTTGTTCTTCTATAAGGTATGCCTCTTCCTTTTTGAGTTTAAAGGTTTCCCATCTTTTCTTTATCCCTTCTCTCACAAAGGTCTCAAGGGTACTCCTCGCAATTCGAACACAAACCGATTCATTTTCTCGTAAAAGGGTCGAAAAGTTGGACTGATCAAGTGCGCTTTCCGCTTTCTCCTCCGTTGGTACGAAACTTGCGACACAATATCCAATTCCAAAAGGCGCCTCATAAGAAAGGAGCTTGCTTTCTACTTTTTGTTCATTGTACACACCTGCGAGAATCACAAGCGATCGATATCCGCACTCCGCCGCTTCCTCTCTCATTTTATGGTTGACTGTAAAAATTTTTTCGATCTTTGCCTCTAAAATCATGTTTGCAATAAATTGGTCAAAAGCCTCACCCGCTAAAGCAGAACCATATGGGCTTTCCTCATTTACTTTATGGGACATATCTCCACTCGCAATTACCACAATCTTCTTTTGAATATTCCCTGAAGCCTCTTTGAGCAAGCCTCCCAGCTTATAGAGCACCTCTAGCCCCAATCCGGAAGGAGCCATAATCACAAGCTCGCTTTTCTTATATTTTGAGGTAAGAAAATAGAGGGGGACAAGCGCACCATGATCCAGACGAGGGGAAATGTTCATACTTTTCAGTGTATAGTCGTCCACTCTGCCGCCCGGAACCCCCCTCTTTTTCATCAAACGCTCAATCTCCGTAATCAATTCGATATCCTGCTTAAAAGACATCTTCTCATGAAAACCAAATTGGGATAGATCTCCTTCAATGGTTTCTCCCCCATACATATATACATAGTCACTAAACATAGGCGCGTGCGGAGAAATAAGCACAATCGTATCTGGCTTGATCTTCTCAATCTGCTCAGAAAGCGTATTCATTGCATGAATCGTCTTGCTCGCTCCCTCCTCCCTTCCATTCCCAATGGCTGGAATAATGACGGGAGGGTGAGGTGTTAAAAATCCCATTATTTTTGTATCCATTTTTCACCTATTTTACTCATAGTATACACCATTCAGCTTATAAAATCCATAAAATTAGTCTGGAATTAGGCTTTTGGCAGAGTGTACCAAATACTTTGCAAAAGGAAATAGGAAGAGAGTTGTTCCAATGTTGAATAAAATATGTGTCCAGGCAAGTTGTCCGGCCACGTCCCCTGTTATCTGTCGGATCCAATCGGCAAGAGAAAACGGAGGCATTGTGATAAGTGCAAACAAAAAAGATCCGATCAGGTTGAATAGAAGATGAATCATCGCGGCTTGTTTCGCCACCCTGCTTGCCCGCATAGAAGCCAGAAAAGCAGTTACACAGGTCCCGATGTTGCTTCCATATAAAATATAAATGGCCGAATCGAGTTCTAAGATGCCCATCCTTCCCATGGAGATCAAGATTGCAATCAGTGCGGTTGAACTTTGCATGATACCAGCAATGAGTGTCCCCACCAATATTCCCCAGAGTGGATTTTTGGTGTCCTGAAAAATGATCAGCAAAAACTGATGAATCGTTGGAAGATTAGCAAGATGTGACATGGCACTACTCATTACCCACATCCCCATAAAGAGAATACCAAGCCCCGATACCATTTGTCCCGTCTCCTTTATTTTCTTCTTCTTACTAAACATCAAAAAAACACCGATCAATACCAAAATTGGCATATAATCCGTGGTTTTGAATGCCAGCAACAAACCCGTTGCGGTGGTTCCAACATTGGCTCCCATCATCACAAAGCAAGCCTTTACAAGTGTCATTAATCCTGCATCCACCAGTCCGATCACAAGAACGGTGGTTGCAGAAGAGCTTTGTAATATCATTGTAATGATGACTCCCACAAAAAGCGAGGAGAAAGAATTTGCCGTCATCTGCCTCAATACACTTTCTAGCCTCTTCCCCGCTAAGTTGCCTAAGCCTTCTCTCATAAGCTGAATGCCATATAAAAATAGTCCAAGACCACCCAAAAATAAAATGATTGTTTTGATTCCGTATAAAATAGATACATACCCCTCACAAACATTCTATTTTCATCATATGATGGAAATCCGTTTTCTATTTCTTATAAATCCAATCTTCTACGTTCCATACCTCTCTTACCGCATCATTATAAAACTCCGGCTCATGGCTTACCAAAATCACGGTGCCTTTAAACCCAATAATTGCTCTTTTAAGTTCCTCTTTGGCATCCACATCCAAGTGATTCGTAGGCTCATCGAGCACCAGTAGATTGATTTCCTGATTCATAATCTTACACAACCTTACCTTGGCACATTCTCCCCCTGATAAGACTCTCATGCTTGAACTGATGTGTTTTGTTGTTAATCCGCAACGTGCAAGGGCTCCCCTCACTTCCCCATTAGTCATATTCGGATAGATGTTCCACAGGTATTCATGTGCGGTAATGTTTTCTGTCTTCTCTTCCTGTTCAAAGTATCCAGACAGGACATAATCTCCTAGTTCCACCTGCCCTTCAAAAGGTTTGGTGAGCCCTAAGATGGTCTTTAATAGCGTGGATTTCCCAATCCCATTCACCCCACGCAAAGCAATCTTACTTCCCCGTTCGATGGTAAAATGAAGGGGCCTTGTAAGAGGTCTATCATACCCTATTACAAGATCCTTTGCAGAAACCACCACTTTGGTTGGTGCACGTCCCTCTTTAAAATCAAACTTGGGCTTGATCCTCTCTTTTGAAAGCTCGATGATATCCATCTTCTCGAGTTTCTTCTGTCTACTTTTCGCCATATTGGCAGTGGCTGCTCTAGCCTTATTTTTTGCAATAAAAGTTTCGAGCTGTTCGATCTCCTTCTGTTGTTTTTTGAATGCTTTTTCGTTTTGCTCTTTTTTGAGGTCCACCTGACTTAAGAAGAAATCATAATTCCCAGAGTATCTTGTCATTTCTGCGTTATCAATATGATAAATCACATTTACCACTTCATTTAAAAACGGAATATCATGCGACACCAAAATGAAAGCATTTTCATATCCCTTTAAGAAGTCCTTTAGCCACTTAATGTGACCCTCATCCAGAAAGTTGGTTGGTTCATCCAAAATCAAGATCATCGGATTTTGAAGCAAAAGCTTCGTCAGAAGCACTTTTGATCGTTGCCCACCCGACAACTCGGTTACGTCTTTTTCAAGACCAATCTCAAAAAGACCCAGACCGCTCGCTACCTCATTGATCTTTGCATCAATCTCATAAAAACCATTGTGTTCCAGAATATACTGGATATCGCCCACATCCTCGAGCGCCTTATTCATCTCCTCTTCCGCGCAATCTGCCATCTTATCATAAAGCTCCAGCAATTCCTTTTCTAGATCATACATATATTGAAAAGCCTCTCTAAGTACGTCCCGAATGGTCTTACCCTTTGTTAACTTAACATGTTGATCCAAATATCCGGTCGTGATTCTTTTTTGCCACTCTATTTTCCCACTGTCCGACTGAATCTCACCGATGATTAGTTTTAAAAAGGTAGATTTCCCTTCCCCGTTTGCGCCCACCAATCCTACGTGTTCTCCATTTAATAACCTAAAGGATGTCTCCTCTAATATCTTACGATCTCCAAATGTGAGTGAGATGTTTTGTGCATTTAGTATGCTCACCGTATCCTCCCTTTAAAAATTCTATTCGCCCAGATTTTAATACTGAACAAATCCTTTGTCTGCTTTTGTGTTTCCTAGATTTTATCATAAAAAAAGAAGAAAATCTATAACAGATCTTCTTTTTTTATGATCCCTAGTAAATATAGAAGCACAAGATAAATGATTCCGGCAATTCCAATTCCAATGATCACATTGTTTTTGATAAATGTCTTGGCGAGAAAAACCGCAAGAATCATAGAAAGGGAAGGCATAATCACCCACCAAAAAATCTTCAGTTCAAACCGCGTCTTTTGAATAAGACGATTTACACTTAAGACGGCATTCACCATCTCTGTCACATAGAACACAATTAGGTAGCCTTTGATCCCATATAGTGGTAATAAGGTATACATCAAAATGACCCCAATGGTTGCGTCCAAGATGTTTACCCCCACCAAGTAGTTTTGTTCATTTAGTCCCTTTAAAATCGAATCCACCATGATGTCTAGATACATCACCACAATAAGCGGTGAGAAAATTTTAAAGTAGACCGCCGTGTCTAGTTTATGATAGATCAACATACTTAGCTCTTTGGAGTAGCACATAAAAACACCGCTCACACCAATCGAAAATAGGAGGACGAGTTTGAAAATTTTGGAGATCAAATGGTTCATATAGGCTTCTTTTTTCTGTACATATTTTTCTGCGATCTCCGGTATGATGAGAGAACTAAAAGCATATAAGAATGCAGAAGAAAACATAATGATTGGAACCACCATTCCTTTAATAATGCCATACTGACCGAGTGCAAAGTCAAATGATAGCCCGGATTTTTTAAGATTTCTGGGTGCTGCGATCTGCTTAAAAGTATCTAGCATCGAACGCATGCAGCTTCCAATCGCAACCGGAAGAGAGATTTGAAAAATACGTCTCATAATGCTCTTATCACTACTTTTCCCTGATTCGTATCGCCTCTTGTCAAACGTATAAAGAATAAAGGAGTAAATAGAAGAAATGCCCTCCGAAACAATTGCAGCAATTCCGAGCACAATACAATAGTATTCCAGGCTGCTCGGTCCAATCAGATTAAAGGCATACACCGTCACGCCAATCCGAATCAACTGTTCTAAGATTTGTTCCGACGCACTCTTCACCGCTCTCCTCACCGCGATAAAATATCCATTTAGTACAGAAGAAACTGCGATAAAGGGCAAACACCCTGACAGAACATAAAAGGAGATCGCACTAATCTTGTTATTTAAAAAATGACTCACAACAAAATCGGCACTCAGAAAAAGAAGAAGTGCAGAGATCCCACTGTAGAACAGGCTGAGACCAATGCACCTTTTCATACAAGCTTTCACATTCTCAAATCGCTCTAGCGCAAGTTCCTCCGCTACAATGCGTGTAGTCGCCATCCCAATCCCGGCGGTGGTGAGTATAATGGCAAGTGTATAAACCGACATAATCAGTTGATATACGCCCATCCCTTCTGCCCCAATCTTACCAGAAATGTAGACGCTAAAGGACACATACAGCGTTCGAATAATAAAAGAGGTGGCTATTAAAACAATGGCATTTAAAATGAATTGATTCTTTTTTCCCATACCAAACTATATGTGAAAAGAAACGCGGATATGCAATACCTGTTGCAATATCACCCCTAAAAGTATATACTAAGTGGTATGAAAATACAAAATGAACAAACCAATAAACAAGCGATTACGCCTCTAAGAGGCATGATTAAAAATGAGAATATCATCCTGGAAGACGGTAAGATCAAGCTCCTTCCCGGAGACCGACTCGTCGCTACCGTGGTGGATATTACTCCGCATCTTGTACGCATTGAACTTGCCGATGGCAGGCTTTTTTCAGTTGCCACAAATGACCTATTCAATGCGCGCATTGGAGACGAACTTAACTTTATCTTAAAGAACACAGAAAATGGAGAGCTCTTTCTAGAATTGACAGAAAACGATTCCTCCCCAAACCTTGGTTTTATAAAAGAAGCGCTACAAAATGCCAAACTTCTCGTCACTAAAGACCACATTCAACTGGCAGATCAGCTCCTAAAGGCAAACCTCCCTCTGAATGCAGAAACACTTAAAAAGGCCCTTTTCTTTAAAAATTTTAGCGACGGTTTGGATATTGATAACATTCTCTTTCTATTGAAAGAGGATTTTGCAGCCATTCCCAAAACGGCGATTGACTTTAAGGCTTTTTTAAATGAGGAACTTCATCTGGAATCCAATCTCTCCGAACTCATTACGGAAGTAGTAGCACTCCCGGTGAAAGAAACGAAAAAGATTATGGAGCACCTTCATCAAACGTTTAAACCAAGCCTACCCGAATCCATTCAGGAAGAAACCATGTTGTTTTTTAAAGAGATGACTTCACCCCCCTCTTCCGACAAACCTTTTGTCTCCTTAGAAGAGGCCGGACAAAAACTCTCAACCTTTTTTTCAGATACCCAACTTGAAAAAATGAAACTTTTTGCAAAACTTGAGCTACTTCATAAAGAACTCTTACCCCTTTCAGATAAAATGAGCAAGGAGATTGTAACTCAGGTACAAAGTGCGCTTGAAAATATAGAGGGCGTTGTGAAACAGGATGTCCAAAGCATCTCCCCCTTATTCAAAATCTACCTCGAAAGCGGCAGTCCAATTAGCCGGCAGGCTGTCTTCTCTTTCCTAGAGTCTCTCCCCGCTGACCAGCTCAGCCTCATTCATCAGAACCTGGAAAATCAAATGGAGAAACACGCTATCCTGCCTTCCTATGAGGAACAACTTGAAAAGATCGCAACCTCTTTTAGCAATCTCTTATCAAAAGAGTTTCAACCTGAAAAACAAAGGCAACTGATAAAAGAATGGCTAGAACCCTTCCAGTCGGAAGAAAGAGAATGGAATAAGGCGGATGTAAAAGAAAAAATGATCACTCTCCTTTTTAAGGAGCTAAGTGAAAAGGATCATAGCTTAAACGAATACTTCAATAACCTAAAAAGCTTTGTCTCCGCTCTCAAAAAAGATTCCTCCCTTGAGAATGTAGAAAAAATAGCACAGAAGGCCGAAAATATTTTACGGAATCTAGAGCTTTCGAATGGAATACAGATTGTGAAACATTTCTTTGAACTTCCCTATTCCATTTATCAAAAGCAAAACGCGGCAGAGCTTCATATTTTTAAGAAGAAGGCATCCAGGTCTCAAAGGAATCAAACCTTTTCTGCGCTGGTGTCTTTAAATACAGCCGGCCTGGGCCATGTCGAGGTCTTCATGACCATGACAGAGAAACAACTCTCTTTTGATTTTAAAGTAGAGCACGCGGAGGACCTAGATCTCTTCTCTTTCAACATGAATAAACTAGAAGCCGTCCTCTTTAGCAAGGGTTATAAGATTGTAAACACAAAATACCAACTTCTTGAGCAGAAAAGTTCCCCCGCAGTCTATCCAAAAGAGGAAAACAAGATCAACAAATACTCATTTGATATTCGTGTTTGAGGTGAGATACATGAAAGGAAAAAAGGCAGTCGCAATAAAGTATGACCCAAAGGATATCGCACCTAAGGTTGTTGCAAAAGGAGAAGGAGAACTTGCTGATAAGATTGTGGAAATCGGCGAGAAAAATGATATTCACATTTATAAAGATGAAAAGCTCGTAGAAGAACTTACAAGAATAGAACTGGGCGCCAACATCCCCAGTGAACTCTATGAGGTGGTTGCTGAAATCCTCATTTTCATTGAGGGGCTCGATCACTCTAAATTGTACCATTCATAATTTTTTGAATCATCTGAGAAACCAACTCACTTGGCGTGGAGGCATTCGCCATCACCCCTATTTTTTCAAATACTCTTATCTTATCAGGATCCACCTCTTCCACATCCTGCACAAAAAGGGAGTGGGTACATTTACGTTTTGCAATCTCATACAGCTGCTTTGAATTCGAACTCGCTTCATCCCCCATTATGATCATAAGGTCTACTTCTTCTGCCATTCTGCTAGCCTCCTCTTGCCTTTTTGAAGTGGTATGGCAGATTGTATGGATCACCTTCGTCTCCCGATTTTGTGTCAGCGCATAGGAGGCGAGCGCATCAAAACGACTGGTCGAAAACGTGGTTTGAGCAATCAGACAACTCTTTTCCATCAGGTCCACCTCTAAAAGCTCTTCTATCGTACTCACCACAAGAGCGTCCGGACCAGCGTGACTGCGTATACCGATCACCTCTGGGTGGTCCCTTTCCCCTGTAATGATTATTCTATATCCCTTTGCATAGTAGGTCTCTGCTATCGACTGCACCTTTTTTACCTTTGTGCAAGTCAGGTCAATCAATTTTAGACCTCTTCTTTCCGCCTCCTCATAAACCTCTTTCGGGGCACCATGGGTCCTAATCATCAGACTAAACCCCCCTGGCACCTCACTCATCTCTTTCACCATAACAAGACCCTGTTTACATAAATCATTTATGACAACTTTATTGTGCACCATCTCACCCAAACAGTAGACCGGCTCTCCTTTTTTCAATTCTTCTTTCGCTGTATCGATCGCTTTTTGAACGCCAGGGCAAAACCCTGCCGCCTCTCCACACACAATTTTCATTTTCTTTCCGCCTTTTTATAAGATTCTGTATAAAAATAGACCAAGTACTATATATTATTAATAGAACTGAGGTCTTATGATGAAAAAAATATATATCTATGTCCTTCTTTTATTTACGCTTTTTGTTTTTCTTGGTATCCTCTACACCAATAACGGTGTAGAAGGTCTTTCCGGTTTGGTGTCGATCGTCAAAGTCTATGTAACCGGACGTTCTGTAAAGCTTTCTGAAGAACCGATGTGCTATCTGGTTCATAAAAAAGACTATGAGAACACACTATACGATATAACTGATCGATTCTCCATACAAGATGACCATGGAACAGCCAGAATTCGTGAAAGGGACTATGTCTTTATTCGCAAACCCTACGCCACCGCTTTCTATATTCTCACATTCTTAAGGACAGAAGAAAAAACGGAGGCCATCTCCATACGAAAAGACCAAGATGTCTTAATTGACTACGCCACAGATGATCTATTACAGCAATACCCCGTGGCGTCTCTTTTTACGGAAGATGCGTTCGGTAGCAATGTCCTCATTTGGTCAAACGAGGTGATGAGCCATTTGAAAATCGTGCGTGTGGCGTACGACCCCGCAACAAATCTTTTTATTGCCAAAGAGACCTTATGGCAAAGTGCTTCTCTCGATGCCTACCACTTTCTTCAGATTAAAACAGTTATCCCAGAAAGTGCCCCAAAAACAAAATTTAGTTTTGTGGATACACAAGGATTGGTCAAAGAGTTTTTGATCTCTTGGAGCGGAAAAGATGGATCAGCTAGGCTGATTCCCCTTTCTAATAACTCCATATAAGGATGTTGTCACTTTGATCCAGGTAGATGGTTACTTTTTTATCCTCGGTTGGAATGGAACTAAAGAATTGAAAATTAAAGTAGTACTTCTTACCATCTAATTTTAAATACTCGTCATCCACATAGGTCACCTTTCCGGTGATTTTATTATCCCTTAATAAAATCATAGAATATTTGCTTCCATTTAAGGAATAAAGCAGAATATCATTTGATTTTAGTTCGTCTATGTTCATCACATTTCCTTCTGTATCTCGAATTAAATAGCTCTTATTCTTTAGATTGATGTCGCTATAACGTTTCACGCTATCCTTATTGTAAATATAATGATCTCTCACATAATCCACAACCAGAATGCTATCATAACTCATCATCTTGATGCTGATCACCTTTTTGCTATCGTCCAGAATGAGCCTTCCGGATGAGCTATTATAGTCAATGTTTCGAACCAAAAAACGTTCAACCGAATTAAAGCTCTTATTAAAAACATCCATAGACTCCCCATTAATATCCACTCGCAAAATATCTTTGTTTAGGATGTAGGAATACTGTTTTGCATTTGTTTTAATCGTGATCTTGGACTTATCCTCATCATAATTTACAACTGAACCAAAATCCACGGTTTCATAACTAGATTCTCTTGAGGTCTCCATCTTGATGATCACTTTATTTCGAAGCCACACATCCACCAGATACCCTTCTTCTACGTTTAAAATGTCCTTATTGCTTTTAACCACGAGGCTTCTTTGGATTACGGTATACTCATCGTCATCATCCCGGGTAATCACATCCGCAGTGTACCCATCATAAAAGTCCAGGATGGCTTCTCGTATAATGGTAAAACCCATGTATTTACTCATGACGGTGTCTTCCAACTTTTCAAGGCCCTTCTGATATGAGTTTCTCCAGATATTAGACTCTATGAGCTCATTCATAAGCAAACAAGCCTCATATCGCGTAAGTGGAGTGTTAATGTCCTTAACCAAGTTGGTTAGAATCTTTTCGCCAAAAGCAAAATTGAGTTGGACTGATGGGTAATTGTTTAATTTATCCAAATATTCTCCTACACCGATTACCCTAAGAAACATGGTTATCAGCTCCGCCGTATTAATCTTTCGGTCTGGGTAAAAATATGTACCATCTCCTTTAATGAGGTTTTCTCTTGATGCCAGATTGATATATCCACTGGCCCAGTGCTCTTCAGGCACATCCTTATATACGTTGTCCGCCTTATATAGGATCGAGCCACTCGCACGCCCGATTACTCTCGTTAAAATGACAGCCACTTCTGCCCTGGTAAGCTCCTTATTCGGATTAAAATAGCCATACTCATCTCCCTGTATCAGCTCTGTGATCATCACGTTGGAGATTTCATCCAAATCTCGTTGAGTGATATCGTAGTACCCCTCTGCAGTTACAAAAGGTAAAAATAAAAACATCCATCCCAGAAAAAATAATACGATTTTTTTCATATCCCAACCTCTTCCACTTTATTTTTTAAATCTTAAAACCGTTGCTCCTTTTTTAGGTGTAAAGTTTAACACATTGGATTCTTTATTGTCCGCCTGTTCATTAGGTGTATATCCCCCCAGCACCCAGCGTGGTACATTTTTAAAATAATTTTGCAATTTGATCATACATAAGTTTTTCATCGCATCATCACTAAACTCCAGCTTATTACAAATTTCTTGCAATAAATCTGCATTCTTCACATTATAATTTAGCGAAAAGAAAATGTAGTCTGCCAAGAAAAAGAAAATTTCCTCCGAGATAATGAAATCTTCAAAGATATAACGCAACTCACCTTCCGCGGATACATAATTAACAGACCCCGCCTTTATATATTCTTTTAAAATAAATTTCTTATATTGGTCCGCCTGATTTTTTAAAATCACTTCCGCCATATCATCCTGAATGCTCGCAATCTTTAAATAACTAGAAGTGCTCTTCTCCCCCTCCACATATTTCACCGTATCGCATAACAAGAATGAGTTTTTCACCGTATCCATCAAATCAATATTTTTATCTGTCATCTTATTTAGGATCTCCTTTGCTCGATTCAGATAGATACAACCATAAAACCGAAGCATTCCTGTAATTGCAAAAATGATGTTGCTATTATCATCTATTTTCTTTTTAATTTCCAGATCTTCCAATATTTTTTTAATGGGCTCGATTAAATCTTCTGGTATAAAGAGCTCCTTTTCGTTCGGATAAACCAAACATAAAGAAGATAGAAAATGAATAATACTTGCTTCAGACAGAATGGCATCTTTGTCTGCCTTCCCCCCCAATTTGATAATCTGCTTTAAGAGTTCAAGCGTTATATTATCCAACTTAAACAAAACCAGTTTCAGATTACTATAATAAAAGTCTAGTAATGAACTGATGATATCTTCCCTATTCATTTTACTATATTTATTGATTTTAAGTCTCGCACTGATATCAACTAACTCAGTCATGGTCAACTTATTGAGGACATCTTTTAGGAACATATTTCACCTATGGCTAATCTTATTCTAGTATACCATAATTTTGACAATTCCACAAGAATAAGACACAAAAAAGGAGACTTTTGTCTCCCCCCTTTTTTATTTTTTACAGCAATCACAAGGCCATTTATATTTTTCTTGTTGATCATAGTGTGTATGAAGAAGCTCATGTGATTTATGACTCAATGGCTTTTCTAGAAAATCTTCATATACCTTTTTGACATATGGATTTTCGTGTGATCTTCTAAATGGTAAATTCTTGTCCTCATCATAGATCGCTTTTGCTCTTAGGTCGTATACGTTCACTTCACTACGCTTT
>JAVBPT010000020.1:0-63343 GCA_031549455.1 Eubacteriales bacterium | reverse complement strand
CTGACTCTGATGTGACAACTGTATATCTACTACAACTTGACACTGATAATGACGGAAGTTTTGATGATGAAATCGGTATCGTAATCTACGTTCGTGACTAATTCTATCCTTAAAAAGAACTTCATACGAAGTTCTTTTTTTAATCCTTCGATCACCAATAGAATTATTGACTATAGAAAAAAAAGTTGTATGATTATATTCATAAAGTCGATTCTTGTCGCAAATATTTTAAAGGATAGGTTTAGCATGAAACATCCCATCGAAAAGAATCTTTATAATTTATCCGAACCACAGATTAGCATTTATCATGCTGAGTTTTTTTATCCTGGAACAAATATTTTTAATATAGCCGGCTATGCAAAGTTTAAGGTAGACGTAAATATTCATGTTTTAGATTTTATTTTGAATGAGCTTTCTAAAAAAAATGAAGCCCTTAGGATCTCTTTTATCCAGATGAATGGAAATGCAATGCAGTATATCAGAGAATATAAATGCAAGAAAGTAGAACTGCTCGATCTGTCTAACAAAACCGATAATGAAGCAGCTAAAATTATAACAGATCGTTTAAAAGAACCTATTAATATTTTTTCGGACAGTTTGTATTGTCCATACATTATTCAGTATCCTGATGGAACCACCGGATATGCGCTTAAACTCCACCATTTAATAGTAGATGCCTGGGGTCTTTCCTTACTGGTATCTCAGGTATCGAACTTCTTAAACCAATTGGATAGTGATGAAAATATTGACTCTATTTCGTTTCCCTCTTCGCTAACCCTTTTGGAAAGAGAAAAATTGTATGTTTTATCAGATGGACATAAAAAAGATCAAATGTATTGGGAGGATAAGTTTTCTACTCCCAGTGAGTTTACATTTCATAAGCAAATCAGCAGACATTTCCTCGATTCAAAAGCAGTCCGGAAAAATTATAAACTTAGTCGACGTATATCAAATGCTTTAAAAGTATATTGTAAAGAGATGAATATCACTCCTTTTGTTCTGTTTATGACTGCTGTATTCACATACTTTTTAAGGGTTGGTGGCAAAGAGGATATTGCAATAGGTACCCCCACCCTAAACCGAAATGGGGTAAAGGAAAAAAATGCAGCGGGGCTATTTGCTAAGGTAATGCCTATACGAGCCAAGCTTAATGAAAATCTATGCTTTTTTGATAATATAAAAATTATAGAAAAAGAGATTAACGGTCTTTTGAAGCATCAAAATTACTCCTACAATGATATCCAACAGTATTATAGAAAAAGTCACCACACGCAAGACAATCTATATGATATTGTCTTTTCATACCAAAATGCAAAATATGATGATGCAAAAAATTTCCCCGCGGAGAACACATGGGTATTTATGGAAAACGAAATTACTCCTCTAACCATTCATGTTAGTGATCGAGAAGCCCAGAACAATTTTAACTTTAATATCGACTACCTAAGTTCTCTTTTCTCAGATTGGGAAATAGAAGGAATGTATACACACATCACAAATCTGCTACTAGATGGGATAGTAAATAGTAGCAAACCTCTGTCACAATTGAAACTAATCTCAAAAAGAGAAGAAAAAGAACTGTTATATACTTATAATGGTGCAGAGGCATCTTATCCCAAAAGCAAATTAGTGCATCAGCTTTTCGAAGAACAGGTAGTTAAAACGCCGGATAACATTGCCATTGAGCATGATAATTTGAAAATCACCTATAGAGAACTAAATGAAAAAGCCAACCAACTTTCTAGAATACTAAAAGAAAAAGGGGTCACCCGTCAAACCATCGTGGCTATAATGGCAGAGCGTAGTATTGAAATGGTTTTAGCAGCAATTTCCATCATAAAGGCAGGGGGCGCCTACCTGCCTATTTTACCAAGCTACCCCGATGATAGAAAAAGATATATTCTGGAAAACAGCAATGCTAAGATTTTGCTTACAAAAAATTGCAACGTAGAAAATTTGGATTTTAAATATGAAAGAATTGAAATCGATATGGATTCTTTAGAAAAAGTGGCAAATAAAACCAACCCCGAACCAATTAATTCCCCAAGCGATCTTCTATACGTTATCTATACTTCTGGCAGCACGGGAAAACCAAAAGGTGTTATGATCGAACACAAAAATGTTGTTCGATTAATGAAAAACTCCAAATTTCAATACTATTTTAACAGCGAAGATGTATGGACACTTTTTCACTCATTCGCTTTTGATTTTTCAGTTTGGGAAATGTATGGTGCCCTTTTATATGGTGGTAAACTTCTAATCATTGATGAAAAAATGACTCTAAACCACGACCTCTTTTTAAAGTATATTTCAGATAAGAGAGTGACCGTTTTAAATCAGACCCCGTCCTCTTTTTCTAATTTCCTAATAGAAAAAAACGAGGAAATCATTCGAAATCTAAAACTAAGGTATGTGATATTTGGTGGGGAAGAATTCAAGCCTTTCCTTATTAAAGAATGGAGAAGATTAAATAAGGGTATAAAGTTCGTGAATATGTATGGTATAACGGAAACAACCGTTCACTGTACATTCAAAAAAATAACTTATAATGAGATTACTACAAATATTAGTAATATAGGAAAACCTATTCCCACACTTAAATTGCTTTTACTAGATAAAAATTTAAAACTCCTGCCAAAAGGGATAGAGGGCGAAATTTATGTATTGGGAGATGGTGTCGCACGCGGCTATTTAAATAATGAAACGCTTACAAATGAAAGATTTATAAAATGTGAATACTCGAAAGAAAAAGCCTATAGGTCAGGGGATATGGCTAAGATTTTGGATAACGGTGATCTAGTTTATCTCGGAAGAAAAGATAATCAAGTCCAAATAAGGGGCTTTCGAGTCGAACTCGGTGAAATTGAATCCAAGATAAAAGAATTCCCATGGGTAAGACAAGTCACTATTATTCCAGAAAAAACAGATTTTAGTTATAGAATCATCGCTTTTATTGTTTCCGATAAGATTTTGAATGCAGATGTTCTTAAAGGAGAACTTTTAAGAACAATCCCTTCTTATATGGTACCTAGCGAAATATACCAACTAAAAAGCATTCCTTTAACCTCAAATGGAAAAGTTGACATTAAAAAAATGATGGATGAAAGACAGCTGGCAAATTTATCAGAAATAAAGCCACCCATAAGCAAGATTGAGAAATTAATGTCCAAAACATTTGGTGAAATTTTAAATAAAGAATATGTTGGCATCAACCAAAATTTTTTCAATATAGGAGGAGATTCCATAAATGTACTCAAGCTCGCCTTTTCCCTACAAAAGGTTGGTCTCAACTTCACGATAGAGGAAATTTATAATAATGGTACCATTGAAGAGCTACTTAAAAGCTCCAGACCAAAGAATACTATCCCCGTGAATCATATTATAAATATTCAAAATCCAGATTCGCCGTTTATAAAAAAAGACTCGCCCAATTCCCATTCGATTTTAATCACCGGTGGTACTGGTTTTTTAGGAATACATATCTTAAAAGAATTGTATGATCAAAACATCGAAAACATATATTGCTTAATCAGAGGCAATTCTTTAGATGGCCAAATTCGATTGAAAAATATTCTTTCTTATTACTTTGGTTCGGATGTATCCGATCAAATGATCTGTAAGATACATATTGTTAGCGGAGATATAACGAAAAAAAATTTGAGTTCATTCGACGACAACTTCGGATTAACAGATGTTATACACTGCGCAGCCAACGTAAAACATTTTGGCAATTATAAAGACTTTTACAATACAAATGTGTTGGGAACAGAAAACATTATTGACTTTTGTCTTAACAGAAATATAACCATGCATCATATTTCAACAACCTCTGTTTCCGGCAATTATCTTGTTGAGACAGATAAAGAAGCCATTTTTACCGAAAATCACCTTTACATCAACCAAAAATATGAACAAAATGTATATATAGATACAAAATTTGAAGCCGAGGTAAAAGTATTAAATGCAATACAAAATAAAGGTTTAAAATCAAGGATTTATAGAGTCGGAAACTTAACCTGGGGGAAAAACTGTTCAAAATTGCAAATAAATAAAGAAGAGAATTTTTTCTATAACCTATTGCAGGAACTCATCTCTTTAGAAAAAATATCAGATGAGATTTTAGATCATTATGTAGAGATCACACCTGTTGACCAATGTGCTTCTGCCATAGTCAGTTTGGTGAACACCAAAACAGATCAAATTTGTTTCCATTTATATAATGACAACTATATAAAAATTAGGAAAATACTGAGTTATCTCAATATTTCAAATCAAGAAAAGCAATCCGCAACCGAGTTTGTTCAGTATTTAGACAAATTGATTCGTTTTAACCAAGATAAGTATCATGCGCTCATGACTCTGTTTTATAGGGAGAACAAGCTCTCGCTAAACAGTAACATTGCATTATCCAATTCGGTTTCGAATACCATACTATCAAATTTAGACTTCAGATGGGATCAAATAGATGAAGAATACATAAAAAATATTAAAGTGTGAGGTGGGGGATGAACAAAAAGGTATTAGATACTAAAAATATAATGAAGATAATGGGTTTTTACACCATTGTAAATATTTTTGTTTTAATAGGCTTTTATTTTTTAGTGCCTTACGTTCTTAATTATCCACCCGATTCTGTTAACAATATTTTTCAAATAGAGCTTGAAAAGTACACATATGACATGCAATATACCTCTATATTTTTATTCACCATTATATTTGAAATCATTGTTGTATCTTTTCAAATATGTCTTATTAATAATGCGCTAAGTGAAAAAGATGCAAAACAAAAACTTTATCGTTTCCCTATCAACACCTATATCACGAAGATATTCATTCCAACGTTTGGTTTGGTAGTCCTTCTTACTTTTATGAATGCGTCTATTATTTTAATATTTAAATTTATAACACTCGTCTTTACCTCACTCACCTTGGCCGCTATTATTTCCTTCTTGATGGTCAAAAACGAGATTAAAAAAATTATTGTTTCCAAATTCTCAGAGTACTCGTCAGACGAAGGAATGAAAATCAAAAAGGACAACTTTAAGTTTGGGCTCAGCGGTAGTATTTTTATGCAGATCATTCCCATGTTTTCTGTTGCGATCCTTATGACCTCTCTGATCGGATATGTTTACTTAACTAGAGAAAAAGCAGATGTGCTTTTCTACACCTATAAAGCCGAACTAGAAAAAATAGCATCCGACATTAGATCCGGCTCTTATTCCACGATAAACGAAATCTTTGAAACTACAAGTAATATTGAACGAATTGATAAAAGCAATGATACTTTTCTGATAAATCAAGACGGCATAATTATTAAGAAGAATGGCTCCAAAACATACAGCAAATTCTTTATCAAGTATATATATACTTATTATGATCTCCACAATGGCAGAGCATATGAATATTATGGCGTGGATGAACAAGCGGCGGTTTTAAAATTTGAATTTGATAATCAAGTCTATTACATAGGGATAAAATTTCATATGATCTCAACCCAACTATTGCTTATATTTATTCTCTCCTTTTTGGTTCTTTTTGCCATTAATTCTGTTATACTTTTTTACTTCTCGAAATCTCTCTCCACAGATATAAAAGACGTGGCAAGGAGTTTACGTGACCTGATTCGGAAATCAAATAAAACAAAAACACTTCCCATTACTTCTGATGATGAAATTGGCGAGCTAGAATCCGCTTTTAATGAGTTCCAAAAGATGAAAGAAGAGGAACAAAACGTGTTAGTTGAGCGAGAAAAAATGTTGTCCATTGGACAATTCATTGGCGGAATTGCCCATAACCTAAAAACACCTATTTTTGCCCTCTCTGGAAATGTAGAATCATTAAGTGAACTGATTAAGGAATATAAACAATCTATTTATAATGACGATGTTACTAGAAAGGATCATGAAGATATTGCAATCGATATGATGGCGTGGGTATTGAAAGCAAGTAAGCAGATTGCCTATATGAATGACGTAATCTCAACCATCAAGGATCAGGTTGCCGCCACATCGCAAGAACACAATGTTGAATTTTCCATTGATGACCTTATAAAACGAGTAAGATTAATCACAACTGACTCTTTAAGACAACACAATTGTATCCTAGACGAAGAAGTAAATTCATGCTATAATGAAGTTGTGAACGGAAGCATCGTGGCCCTTGTTCAAGTTATTACCAACATGATTGCAAATTCAATTGATGCTTATGCGAATCGAAAGGGAATTATCGAGATACGAGTTCACTCTGATTCTGAACTTATTTATATTTCTGTAAAAGATTATGCAGGCGGTATTAAAGATGCCATCCTGAATAAGATTTTTAAAGAAATGTACACCTCAAAGGGGGCAAAAGGAACCGGACTCGGTCTCTACATCTCTTACACGACCATTAAAAGTAAATTTGACGGTGACATCAAGGTAGCTGTGGAAAAGGGAATTTCTACAGAGTTTGTCATTGAAATCCCTAAAAAGCAGAAAGTGGAGGAAATATGAGAATCGGAAGTGGCACATCTCAGCAAGAAAACAAACTAGAACTAACCGAGGAAGAAAGAAGAGAAGCCGTTGCTAATGTAGAAAAAATAGAAGCAAAGGCGCTCTCTGAAGAAGTCATGAAAAATAACTCTACCTATAGAGTACTCATTGTCGATGACAATGATGGTGCTCTTGATACAATGCAAATAAATCTAAGGAATATTGGTATCGATAAGGTAACTCGTACAACCAACCCGGTGGAAGCACTAGAAATGATTAAAAGTAATGACTCCTTTGATATTCTTATAACCGACTATCTTATGACCCCAATTAATGGGGACGAATTGGTTTCTGAGATCAGAAAAACCAATTTTTCACTATTTATTATTATTGTAACCGGTTACTCCGATAGAAAGCCTCCCCTTGAAACGGTGGCCTCTTTAAATATACAGGGCTACTGCCAAAAGACGGATAAAATGGATGAGCTAAATGTGTGGATCCAATCCGGAATCAAGTCAATTGAACAAAATAAACGAATTCGCCAATTGTATGCGGAAGCCAAATCTTACTCTGAAGAAGTCGAAAAACTACATTCTGAACTAGAGCATAATTACTATGAAGTAATTGATACATTACGGAAAGTGGTTGATGCCAAGGATACTTATACCCGTGGTCACGCTGACCGGGTTGCCATGTTCTCCGTTTATCTAGGAAAACAAATTAATCTATCTGAGGAAATGCTAAAAGCCTTAAAAATCGGCGGTTTATTCCATGATATCGGAAAGATTGGTATCCGGGATGAAATTCTAAAGAAAGAAACACAACTTACAAATGAAGAATATGAACACATTAAAAAACATGCGCTTATTGGGCATTCCTTGATTTATAACAACAAGATGTTCGATAAAGTGGTACCTGCCATCCGAAACCATCATGAAAGATATGATGGAAATGGATACCCAGATCGACTGAGTGGCGAAAATATCCCTCTTATTGCTCGAATTGTCGCCATTGCTGATGCTTTTGATGCCATGACAAGTAGAAGGAATTATAATGACCCAAAAACATTTATTAACGCAAAAGAAGAATTAAAAAAGAATGCCTCTACTCAATTTGACACCATACTGGTTGATAAGTTCATTGAGGCCTTTAATTCTAATCAAAAACAAATCGAAGAGGAGATCACAAAAATTGCAAATGAAAATCTTTTAAATGATCAGCTCTCACTACATAAAGTTATATAAAAAAGCCTTACGGCTTTTTTATATTTGATTTAAGTCCACTTTTACCTCCCAAGGCAAAAATGCCCAACATTCATCTGGTTTTGTGTAGATATAAGATAATGGGGTATTTTTTTCCAATTCTCGCCCTTTTTCAATGAAACTTTCTCTTACATACAGAGCATACGTTTCTACCACTTTTTTACCATAGCTTTCAATTAACTTAATGACCTCATTACACGTGGTTCCTGTCTCAATGACATCTTCTATTAGAATAAACTGGTCAAATTGATTCTTTAAACACTCTAGCACAATCTCCGGTCTCATTGTATTGCCTTCGTAAATCGGGTCATCTGTTGCCGTTAATTTGACCTGAATAATTGAAATATCCCTCATATCAAGTAAATGCGAGATGCGAATAAGCGGAATCAGTCCGCCTCTTGCAGCACCCAACAAACACACTTTCTGATCTCTATACTTTTGATCAATATCCTTCGCAATCATTCTAGCACATTCTTCGATTTGTTCCCATGTAATATACACATTCTCAGTTGAGAGGATTATAAACCTTTCATCATTGCTTAGACTTGCCATATCCCTACCTATATTGACACCATCATAACATATTTAAAAATAGTTTTCTACAATTTAGGATAAAATTCTATTTATCTTTATTCTGTTTAATCGGAATTCTTACAACAAATGAGGTTCCTTTCCCTTCTTCGCTGATCACTTTGATACTCCCTTCATGTAGCAAAACTGCTCGATGTGTTATGGAGAGGCCCAGTCCTGTTCCCCCTGTCTCCCTATCTCTGGTTTTATCAATCCGGTAGAACCGATCAAAAATTTTATTCTGCTCTTCTTCTGCTATGCCTACTCCTGTATCCGTAACCGTTATATAGGCATTTTGGTGATCTGAATCAATCTTAACCTCTACGCACCCGTCATCTGTGTACTTAATCCCGTTTTCGATCAGATTTGAAATTGCCAAAGTCATCTTAATCTTATCTATCTCCGCAATCACTTCATCTTTCTCTTCAATGATCTTAAGTTCTATGTTCTTCTTACTCGCCAAAATAGAAAGTCTTTTCACAATTCCATCCATCATTTGATTTAGGTTAATGACCTCCAGCGTCAGTGGCAAGACCTTTATATCCAACTTCACAAGCATCAATAAATGATTAATGATTTCCGTCAACCGGTCGATTTCACTATTTGTATCCGCCAGAAATTCTTTGTACACATCCCTTGATATGTCCTCTTGTAGTAACATGGACTCTATTAATACCTTCATTGAGCTGAGTGGCGTTTTTAATTCGTGCGATACATTCGACACAAATTCTTGCCGATTGGCATCAATTTTTTGAAGTTTTGCACTCATTTGATTAAAGGCCATCGCAAGCTCCGCAAGCTCATCATGTCCTTTTACTTTTACCTTCTCATCAAACTTTCCATTAGCCATCTTATCAATGATTTTTAACATTCTATGAATTGGGTTGGTGATAAATCCGGTAATGAGAAATACAATAATCGCCAATCCAAGTATCGTTCCAACACTGATATAGACAACCTTATCACTAATATGACTAATTAGGTCCTTTACAATTGTCGACTCGCTGACAGAATAAATATGTAAGACGGGGTTCCCTTCTTGGTCTTCCACAAAAGTCTCTGCATCTATGTTAGAGGGCAACTCCTCATTGCCGATGTCATGATTTAAATCCACAATCGAGATTTTTATTCCCGATTCCTCTTCCACCAACCGAATATATTTAAACAGTAACTCTTCATTATCGTAATAAATATCCAGATTTTCCTCAATATATCTGGACAGGTTATCCAGCTTCACCTCAATCTCTTGCCTGTATTCTTTTACAAAGGCTTCCTCTAAAGTGGTATAGATAACCGTTGTAAAAAAAGCCAATGAAAGGACGCTGATTGAAATATAAATCAGCGCAAGTTTTAATCTTAAACTATGAATCCATTTGGTTTTATACCATATCTTATCAATCTTTAAAATAGTAACCCACTCCCCACTTTGTATATAAATATTTAGGATTGCTTGGATTTTCCTCTATCTTCTCACGCAACCTTCTCATATGCACATCTACCGTACGAACGTCTCCTAAATACTCTCCCCATATTTTATTTAATAAAACTTCTCTACTGTATACTTTATTCGGGTTTGTAATCAAAAGATGCAGAATATCAAATTCTTTTGCAGTCAGATTAATCTCAACCCCTGCTATTTTTATTCTACGTGATTCTAGGTTCATTTCAAGATCCTTTACTTGTATAAGAGAAGATGGATTTACAGGTTCTTTTATGACTGTATAACCGCTCCTCCTCAAGATTGCCTTAATTCTGGCTTTAAACTCAAGGACATTGAATGGTTTCGTCATATAGTCATCTGCCCCATATTCTAGTCCCATGATCTTATCCATATCTTCCCCTTTTGCTGTCAACATGAGAATTGGCACCTTAGAAGTTTCCCGTATCGTTTGACAAACTTCCAGACCATCTTTTTTGGGTAACATCACATCCAGAACAATCAGATCATATTCATTGTTTCTGGCCTTTTCAATTGCTTCATCTCCATCATAAGCCGTATCCACATCCATACTATCCTGCTCTAGAGCAAATTTAATCCCCTTTACAATCAACTTCTCATCATCGACAACTAAAACTTTGTACATACTACTTTTCTCCTTGTAAAATATATTTACTATAAATTGGCCATATGGTCTCCTTTTCAAATCCTTTTTTCCAGGTTGCAGTGCCCGCTAATCCATAGCTCTTCATCACTTCTAACCTCTTCTCAATCGACATCTCATCCTCAAGCCATATTCTATAGATGGATCCATCTTTTTCATATTCCCCATAATTTTGTTCCGTTTCCTCATCATAATAAATGGGTGCCTGATGATCTATCAAGTTTTTATATGCACTTTCCATGCCTAAAGCCTGCGCGCTCTTTTGCGTTAACGTGCCATCCTTCTCAATCCAAAGCCTGGTATACGTTGGAATCCCCAGTATCACCTTTTCCTTTGGTACAAGATTTATAGTGGTCTCCACACCTTTTCTAACCCATGGAAGTGAAGCCACCGAACCACTCTCCCTTGATGTCGACCAATGTTCATCATACGCCATTAAGCACAAATAGTCAATGACTTCTCCCAATTCTTTTCGATAATAGTGTTCAGTTGAGCCACTTGGCATATACATATCAACGGATAAAATAAACTGGTTGCGGTTCGCGCAGATTGCAAGCTCACGGATAAATTGGAGAAAATATCTGCCCGTGTCCCTTTTTATATTCTCTATATCCACGTTAATCCCATCCAAATGATACTCTTCCACAAACGTGGCAATCTGATTGATCATTTTCTCACGAGTCTCCACATTCGACAGGGCCTCATGTGTCATTTCCTGCTCATTAAAACTGTTTGAAATGAGGGGCCATACCTCGTATCCATTTTGATGCGCCCATTCCACGTAAGACGGCTCCGCGATATCCTTTAGATCACCCTTTATATTCTTTATTCCAAACCAGGTTGGTGAGATCACCGTCACACCGGGTATTTTTTCCAGATCCTCTATTTTGGGATTGGCAGATACTACTGTAATTTGATGCCAAAGCATGCTAATCTTTCCCTCCGGCAGCCTCTTTGGAATCGCTGTTTCTACAACTGTGTTTTCCACCTCGCCAATCTCATTTATATATTTTGTTTTTAAATAGCCAACCATTCCAGTCTGTGTTCTTACCCTTGACCATTCCTCACCTTTTTCGTAAATATAGAAAGCAGCCCCTTTTTTTAATTTTTCTACAATCTGCATTTTTTTGTCGGGTCCCAATCTAAGCTCCGTATTTTTAATTAGATTTCCCAATGTCTTTTGGGTTTCTTTTTTTTGGATTAATAAAATATCGTTTTCTTCAATATATGATATTTCAAGGTGATAGAGCGCTGAAAATGTGGAGATTGGGACGTAATCCATTTCGGCTATACGTCTCGGCTCCAGATTCGATGTCTTTTTTTGTCCATTTTCATAATAGTCCTTGTGATCCAATTGCATCTTGATGTACTTATTGGCATAAGTGATCAGGATCTTATCCCCTTCAATAAACATGGAATCATCCATATATCTTTGCACCACGCTTACCGGAATCAAATAATCTTTTTCATAGATTAAAACATCCGCTTCATCGTTTACAATTAAATCATCAATCACAAGGGCCGTCTTATTCCTGGCAGATGCCAAAGCGATCTCTCTGAAGGAAATCATCTTAAAGCTGGGTACATATTGGTTATTTATATAAGCGCCCAAATAGAATACGCCCACCATCGCTATAATGAATATCAATATTTTAATGATTTTCATTATGAATCTCCTCCTCTATCCTTTTCCAGACCAAATCCACTCCGTCTTTCGTTACAGATGAGAAAGGAATAATCTCATCCTTTTGATCAATTTTAAGTGTTTTGATCAGTAGATTCAGGTTTTTTATTTTCTCGTTTTTAGAAATTTTATCCGCCTTTGTGGCAACAATCAAGATACTCTCCCCTATCTGTTTCATATACTCATACATCACCATGTCATTCTTGCTTGGCTCATGCCTTATATCGATGAGCATGACAAGTTTTTTGGGATTGGGTATCCTGTTCAAATACTCCTCAATTAGTGTAGAGAATGCCTCTTTTTTCTCTTTTGAAATGTTGGCAAAGCCATACCCTGGTAGGTCTACAAAATAGAATTTTTTATCGACGTTATAGAAGTTTATGGTTCTTGTTTTGCCGGGCGTAGAACTGGTTCTTGCAAAATTTCTTCGATTAATAAGCGCATTAATCAAGGAGGATTTTCCCACATTGGATTTTCCCAACAAAACAATATGTTTTAATTTATTACTAGGAACTTGTTTTATATGACCAACTGATATCTCTAATTCCACATTGTGCTTATTAATTTCCATTTTTTTACTTCCTTTTACATTAAAAAACATGTTACTATTTATTATAACATGTTTTTTATGTATTTGCACTAGTAAAATTTGCATCTATTTAGCCAATCTTCCGATTTCCCGTTTCCTCAAGTAATGTTTTAATCTTAACAAATGGGTCAATCAGCTCACTGATGGATGCGTCATAATTAATGGCATCGATCAGATGGGCCAAGTACTTTGACATGTCTACCTGGGTATACCAGTCCCTTTGCAATATCTCCGGCCTTACGTATGCCAAATTTGTGGTAAAGATCTTGGTGATATTTCCTTTCTTATAAGCTTCGTCAAACCCCTCAATTCCGTTGCAAAATAGACCAAAGGTGGCAAATACATATACACGTCTTGCTCCCTTTTTCTTTACAATTTCACATACCTCAAGCATGGAATCACCTGATGAAATCATGTCATCAGATATAATCACATCTTTCCCTTTTATCTCTTTCCCCAAATACTCATGTGCCTCGATTGGATTTTTCCCATCCACAATAACCGCATAATTTCTTCGCTTATAGAACATCCCAAGATTTACTCCTAGCACAGAGGAATAATACATGGCCCTTGGCACACCCCCCTCATCTGGCGAGATCATCATCAGATTCTCATCGTCAATTCGAATGTCTTTCTCATTTTCAATGAGAGTTTTAATCATCTGATAGGTGGGACTTAGACTATCAAATCCACTGTTTGGGATCGCATTTTGCACCCTAGGATCGTGTGCATCAAAGGTAAGAATATTTTTAACACCCAGCGCCTGTAACTCCTGCAAAGCCACAGCACAGTCTAGAGATTCCCTTGCGCTTCTTTTGTGTTGTCTGCCCGCATAAAGCATTGGCATAATCACATTGATCCGCCTCGGTTTCCCACAAAGTGCAGAAATCGCCCTTTTTAGATCCTGAAAATGATCATCCGGGCTCATTGGAACGGTCATTCCCTGCATGGTATAGGTCACTCCATAATGAAAACAATCCACAAGAATAAAAATATCCTTTCCCCTTACCGTTTCATGGATTAAGCCCTTTGCTTCTCCTGAACCGAATCTAGGAAAGGATGTTCTAATCATATGCGTTTTTTCATCTCTACGAATGTCTTTAATATACTGTTCTACTTCACTCGCAAGCTCATGGGAACCATTCATTGCCACGATACCAAGCTCTCCCACCTCAAGCTTACTCTTTCTCATTTCTTCCACAGGACCCTCCTTTAAATTTGATAAAACCATTATAACACACTTTTTTAAAAATGCCAGTCCAAAAAAACTCAAAATCTTACATAAAAATACTCCTCTGTTCAGTATGAGGAGTATTGCCTATCTTTATCTCTTTAAATTGGTTAACTCATCTAAGATTTGATCTGAAGTGGTTATAATCTTTGAATTGGCTTGGAATCCTCTTTGTGCGGTAATCATTTCTGTGAATTCTTTGGCAAGGTCCACATTGGATGCTTCCAGCACACCCGCATTCAATGTTCCAACTGAAAGCGGATCAACCCCTATTCCATCAAAGTCACCTGAGTTAATGGTTGTCTCGAATAGGTTTCCACCCACTTTTTGAAGACCAGCTGGATTGATGAACGTGGCAAGTGCAATCTGTCCAAGAATTTTGCTTTCACCATTATCGTACTTTACAATGATCTTTCCATCTGCTCCAATTTGATATCCATCAAATTTTCCAGGCGCTCTACCATCTAAACCACGTGAAGCGATCGTCGTTTCACTGTCGTATTGGGTTAGACCAGAAAAGTCTAAAGTAACAACGCTTCCAGCTCCCCCCATTGCAGATTCAACTGAATCGAATGGTGTCACTGTTGAGAAGTCTAAACCATATGAAGTTGTATTAATTGGTTTACCGGATACATCAAATTCAATGATAATAGGGGCTGACAAAAGGGTGCCCGCTATATCGGCTCCACCAAACTTCACTTCATTTCCATTTACATCTCTAAAAGAATCGATCTTTGATATGGACCACGCTGGTAAACTTCCACCAAGCGCAACAACATCTGGATCTGCTGGATTTGCTGTAGCATACTCATTCGTATAGTATTTGGCTGTCATTTTTGCAGTATACTTATTTCCAAGTGAATCATAGAAAGTGGTCATAATTGGCACACCTGATCCGGTTGGATCTCCGTCTAATATATTTAGATTCTTTTCATAAGCAATTTTACTTGTTTTTTGTGGTGCGATGGTATAGGTTTCTGCTGTCATAACCTTAAGTGGTTCTGCAGGTGCTTTTACGATTTCGCCCGTCACTGGGTCTGTAAGCCATCCACACACTCTATATCCAGCTGAGTTAATCAAATTCCCTTGTACATCCACCTTAAATGAACCGTCTCTTGTAAATTTATATCCCTTTCCATCTGTTACAATGAAGAAGCCTTCTCCCTCTATTTTAAGGTCTAGCGGATTATCCGTTCTTTGTGCTGGTCCTTCCGTCATTTGCACGTCAATACTTGCTATGTTGGCTCCTAGCCCTATTTGCATTGGGTTTGTTCCCCCTCGTGTTGCGGAACCTCCGCTGGCAGATTGAAGTGTTTGTGAGAAAATTTCATTAAACGTTACTCTTGATGCTTTAAATCCTGTTGTGTTTACGTTTGCTATATTGTTACCGATTACATCTAACTTGGTTTGATGAATTCTAAGGCCTGATACTCCTGAGTACATTGATCTTAACATATTCTTTCTCCTTTTATCACATTTATTTTACTCACTTTTTCTACTATACAATCCATGTACATTTCATTATCAGTTCCTTCTGATTCATCTTATATCGACTAGCCTTCTTCAACGGTCCCCGGGTCCTCCGGCGTTTCAGGTTCCCCTGGGTCTTCAGTTTCATCCGGCTTTTTTACCAACGTTTCTAAGTTTTGCAATCTCTCTAATATTTTATTTAGAGCCTCCAAAAAAGCATCATAGTCTGGTGTATTGCCCTTTGGCACGGTTGTTATGGCTTCGATCTTATCGAGCTCCACTTTCATTCCGTCGACGCTTACATATACCTTTCCATTTTCGATGATTACACCCTCTACTTCTCCAACCACCATTCCAACTTCAAGCGTGGATGAATTGGTTACACTACCTGCCACCAGTTTTCCGATTAATGAATATGCCTGTGACATTTGTTGTGTCTTATTCATATTTTGCATTTCTTCCAAGGTTGTAAATTGGGCCATTTGGGCTAAGAAGTCTTTATCTTCCATTGGATTTAATGGATCTTGATATTGAAGTTGGGTTACCAGTAGCTTCAAAAACATATCTTTATCCGTCGTACTTTCTTTTGCCTTTGTTTGCGTGTACACCGAACCCATATCCGTATACCAACTACTCGCTGCTACGCTTGCCATAAAAACCTCCTTTATGCTGTATAATTGATTTTTAAACTCGTTCTTGGTTTATAAACATTTGATTTACTAGTATTTACTTCGACACTATGCACTATTTTGTTTATATCCGTTCTCAAATTTTTATGAGGATTGTTATTTTTTCTAAGATCCCTCTCAAAATTTTGTGAGGATTGTCCACCCGAATCTTGTCTCACAGAAACGTCCAAACTCTGCACTTTTACGCCCTGTTCCTCTAAGTTTCTTTTAAGTGTATTCATATTGGATTCGATAATTTCTTTTACCTTTTGTGACTCAGCTTCAAACTTTGCCACCATCATTCCTTGTTCTGTGACCACTTTTAAACTTAGTTTGCCAAGACTTTCTGGTTCCAGTTTTATTTCTATTTCAGAATGTCCCTCTGTAACAAATACCTTTATGTTATCATTTACCTGTTTCGTCAGGCTAATTGTTTCAACCACTCTATCAATATTGTAGTGATTTACATTTGTGTTCTCTTCTATTTCTATTCTATCCGTCTTTATTTCCTTCTGTCCATGATCGATAGACATTTTGTCTTGAATGGAAGCATCCTGATGTTTTTGTTTCTCACCAGTTCCCCCTTCTTCCTCTGCTTCTCCCTCAGTTGATCTGCCCGAAATAGGCACCTCACGGACTGCATCTTGCACGCCTTCTTCTGTTCCGGCATTCGGTTCCATTTCCCCTATTTTTTGATTTTTTATTTCAGTCGTCACCGTTTTTACATTGATTCTTTCAACCAGTTGAATCACTTTTTCAATCTTTATATTTTTATGATCATCAACCATTTCCAATGTTTCTATTTGTTGACTAATCTCTTGTAAGATTTGTTCAAATGGAACATTTTCATTTTCTACAAAATTTTGTATTGTATCTTTTGTATACTCAACCAGTTTTTTAATCTCAGTATCATCCAACTCAAGATTTGGCAGTCTTTCTTTTACATCCTGAACTATCTTGTTCATTTGTGTGTCATCCAAGTTTATTGAAAAGGTTTCCGCTTCAGCTTTGATTTGTATCTCCGAAGCCCCATCTGTAAGGTTTTGCAAGAATGCGACCAAAGTCACAAGGATTGCTTCATAGGGAACTTCTTGTTCATCCGATGGTTTCACCATATTCCCTTGATCTTCTTCCAGAATATTTTCTTCAACTTTTTCTATTTCTCCAGCACCATTCACCAGGTTGATATCTTCTGCACTTATATTTAAAAAAGGAATCATTGCCTCTAGTCCCGTGGGACGATCCTTCTCCTGGTTAACCGATTGAAGCATGATGGCAAATATACTACCCTTTGTACTATCTTCTACTTTTCCAGATCCCGTCTTCACGCTTGCCATTCCAAGGTCTTTTAGTATTGATATGTCCATTTTCCCTCCTTTTCTAATATTTAGCTTATTCTAATTATCGACAGGAGCATGGAATAACTTAATAGGTTTACAGGAAAACAAAAAACAGTATGCCCTCACACTGTTTCCATTCTCCTATTCCGGATAAAATCCATTTAAGGCGGCCTCTTTTTTTGAATCAAAAATATACTCTTGATAACTATAAAATGCGTCCTCTATTTTTTGCTGATGGTACACATTCCTACCATGTTTAATCTCTCCCACATATTTCTTTTTTACATCATAGGCAACCCCGCTAAAGGCATACGTATTGTATACTTCCTTCCCAATGAGTGGAACCCCTTTTAGAAAAGCGATGATACTTTTATTTCGTATGGTGTTGTAAAATGTATCATCTATATAAGGAATCTGAAAATAAAAGTTTTCGTCCTTATCCGAATGCATCTCCAAATTTCTTCTGACAATATCAATAATTGTTTTTCTTCTCAGATCCTCAAAATTTGGGGGTTCAAATAGAGGATTGTGGTATCGCACCCGCAGTTCATCCAATGTATAATCTAAGGGTTCGTTTGTGGAAGCATTCCGGACCCCAAACCCGTCTTTTAAGTGAAATGTTAGAATAAGATGATCATCCGGAAGATACGTTTCAAAATAGACCTTCTCCTGCCAAACCCGCTCATATCCGTTTAGATCTTCTCCCTCCTTTGTATTGACCCAGATTCCATCATAATCCACGATTGCAAAAAAATTTACATAGTCTTCTATGGTTTCTTTTAGGCTGATCCCGGATACGTAGGATTCATAATCCATATTTAAGTAAAGTGTCTTTAAAAATCGTTCAAGTGCGTTTTCCTTATCAATTCCTGTTATAACCGCTTTGCCGTCCGCCAAAAGATTCATATCCTTCTCCGTCAGAATTTTGTGAATGTAATACATTGCATCATTTGTGGCAAGGGACAGAAACTGATCATATTTTGCCTTTAATGCGTTGCTTCTTTCTTTATGCATTATACTAATTAATAAAGAAATCGAAAAGATAAACAGGACGACGACGACTAAAATCGAAAAATCATTCACTTTCATTTTTAATAATCCCTCCATATCGAATAAATGTTGGTGGATTTGTTATACTAAAAATTTTTGTTAGAAAAATATTGCTTCCTTTCTTAGACTTATCCATGACTGTAATGATAAACTCATCCTCTTTCTCCATGCAATATCGCCCTTCCCTTTCTATTGTCGCCATGATCTGCTCACCTTCAACGCCCAGATAGATTTCCTTATATCCCACAAGCGAGAGATCATCTGGGATAAATACACTTTTTCGGTGTATCAGTTCTACATCTGTGACACCATTCGCACTCACTATTTTCTTCAAGAAATGCTCAAAATGCTCTTTTGTGATGTATCCCTTGGCCCTAACCTGTTCTAAAAACGTTTTTGTTTCCGTATGAATCTCATTTTCTATGATCCTTTCTATTAATATTTGGGTATACAAAGACGGTATAATACAGATCAAAAACACAGCAAGGAGAATCGCTACCATTTTGGATATCACGTTATCCATCTTATCCGACCTGGCTAAATGATATCTTGGTTATAACGCCATTTGCATTTTTTGTAATACTGGATTTAAACATTCCGCCCACATTGATATAATTTCCACTCGTCACATTGTCGTTCGAATACAGATTATTGCTTGTATAGACCACACTATTTCCCATTGTTGTGGTAACTTCGATTGATTGCCCCTTCTGCGTGTATAAACCAATTGCATTGATCACCTCTGATCCGCTTACCACTGTGTCATCATAGGCGATGTACTTTTTATTCGCCAATTCTTGTGTGATGTCCACCAAATTTTTAGATGACTCTTTTACAAGCCCTGTTCCCTGACCAAAAATCATCAACCCAATGCTAATAACCCCAATTGTAACCATAATGCTCGCACCCATCACCAAACTTTTTTGTACATTTTCATTCATTTTTTCCTCCTAAATATTTTTATTTCTAACCTGTTCCAACTCTTTATAATTTTCATCATTCACAACATCAGTAAGTAATTTTGCAAAATCGATTGCATTCATTCTAGTAATAACCGATTCACCGGTTCTTTTTTCAACCTCATTTCTTGCTATCCCTGCCACTTCGCCCCCCGAATGTGCTGCCTCTATGTTTTCGTCAAAGGTTTCCGGCTGCTTTACTTTGGAAATGGCGGTTGTTGTGGCTTCTGCAAGCTGGTTAAGTGTTAGTTCCAAGGTTGACATATTATCACGTAAATTTTCTTTTTCTAATCCTTTATATTTCTTATATTGCCTTGTTGTCATCCTACTCCGTGCCTTTAAAATCTCATCCGTTAGAATTGCATATTCTATTCCTGCTTTCACACCTCGATTTCCCCATTCATCTGTCAATTCCTTACGAACTTGGATTGATTGCAATCTTTGATTAATCCACTCTCCCGTATATCCTTTTTTAAGATATAGTCTAAGCGCTTTTTCTATTGCGAGCTCCGGATCAATTGTTTCATCAATACGCTCAGCGCCGACTTCTGCAAGCCATAGCTTAAATGGTTCGGCTTTCTTTGAGGGGATAGATTGAATGATACGCAATACTTGCTTAGTATTTGCAACATCAGTGCTATAGTTTTTCCCATCTTGAGAAAGCATCTTCAGTTGTACGATTTTTTCGTACAGCTGACTTCCCTCCGCTTTCATTTTACGTTTCAAGTCACTCCAATAGCGTCGTGGATTTTCTGTACACGTCAATACTTCTATTACATCTACAACAGAAAAGTACCATTCTTCTTCTCCTTCATTCCATTCTGTACGGATCTGTCTGCCTTCAAAAAGCTGTATCTTATTTTCATCGTTCATCTTGTCAACTCACTTTCAATATTATTTCAGTTTCCATCATACATGTCCAATGTAAATAAGCATAGTGCTCACACCCTCATCAGACTTTTTTGTACACTTCATTCATTTTTCCTCCTAAAACTTTTTTATTTGTTCCAACAAACCAGACAATTCCTTCATGCTTGTATAAAGAATAGGTAATACAAAGTATAGACCCAGCAGAACATAATAGGGAATATACCCTATCATGGCCGCCAGATTGGCTTTTTCCATTACGCTTTCTTCATTTCTCTTTTTTCTCTCTTCCTTATAAAACTCTCTCTCCGTCTCTAGGAAGTTGAATGCTTTCTTTACATTGATACTCCTTTCAGATAGGATTAGGTTATTTATAATTCGCTTAAAGGGTTTATAAGAAGTCTCGCTTTTTAGCCTCACTAGTGCCATTTCTCCTCCATTTTCAAAGTTATTGATACACCTTTTAATTGGATTTATAAAGCTCTCGCTAAATCTTTCCATCCACGTCAATATCAATTCACTCGAAGTCCTTTCATAATGCATTAAGAGCAAGATAATGGTATTAAATCTACAAACCTCATCATATAATTCCAGATCCCTCATTTTAACGTCGATCTTCATTGAATAATTGGGAACCCGATAGAAGAGAATGCCGATAAGGACCGCAATGACCATCTCAAAAACAATGATCCATGGATGAATATCATCAAGATATTGGTTGGAATTAATCAACATTGTGGCAGTTAGAAAGGTTGCAAGCACTGCAGAAACGAGTTTGATGAGATAAATGATCTCTATTGTGTATTTTGTCTTTGAGCTTTCCATCAAACGGATGATACGATGGTATTCCTTTGAATCCTTTTTTGGCTTTAGGAAGTGAATGGTTTTTTTGAACATTCTATTTTTTAGGGCTCGATCATAGATTGTGCTTTCAGATTTAATATTCATACTTTTAGATGCCTTTTCACCGAAATTTTGGATCTTGATGATGATGCTCGCCACGATTACTGTGAGTATAACCACCACATTTTTAATAATAAACCCGATATTGGATGTGTAAAATTCATTTAACTTCGGGAAGTTTGCAATTGACCAATACTCTATAAAGTGAATAAAAAATATGGGAAATATGGCGGCAAATACAAGCCCTTTAAGTCTCTGCTTAATCAGATTCTGCTTATGAATTTCAATATTGACTTCCTCAAGTACGTAATTCAAATTTTGAACAAAAATCGACTTCTCTCCAATCTTCTTATCACCATATTCTTTTGTGATGTAAAATACACTCATCAGGATTTTCAGGAACTTATTCTTGCACTCCCTGTTATACTTTTCAACCTCAAGTTTTAGATTGGGTCTTGTAAGGATTTTATGCATTTCTTTGGCTTTTAGGGAGACCTCGTACTCCACATTCATACTTGCATCATAAAGCGCATCATCAATCATATTTTTTTCATAGTAATTATTCTTAATCTCCACAAGCAAATCCGGTAACTGGAAAAGTACTTTCCCGTTGATGTCTCCTAGCATTTTTGAAAGCGCAATATTGGAAATTAAAGTGCAGATAAAAACTGAAATAATGACCATGTAAAATGTAAAGTCGTAGAGGAATAAACAAGCAATGATAAGGAACAGGTTAAGCATTATAAGGTTTGCAAAAATTTGAATTACTTTTCGTTTTACTTTGTTTTCATCGTAATCCGTATCAATGTATAACCTGATTCCCAGCAGGTTGATATACCTTCCGAGAACCGGCATGCTTTGCAACCTATCATATGTTTTGGACAAGTTTGTTCTTTTTTTGTTTATATGTAATTGAATGAGTAGCATCACCAGGCATAGTGTGGATAGCGCTGTAAACAAAATTAATATTCTCATACCCTTATTTCCTTTAAATATTCTTCAAATTTTACCTTATCTTCATTCTTCATCTCTTTTTTCATGACTCTAATTCTATGGTCTGATATCTTGTTTTTTACTATATAACCACCATCCTGACGCACAATAATATCCACCTCATCATATGTTTTTTCTACTGATAAAATGGGAATACACTCCGTCACCCTTTCAATATACCTATTTCCATAAAAGTCTTTTTCCAAATGGAGGTTAAAGTCTAGCACACTCACAACCTGTTCTTCTGCGACCTTCTCATTTTTGAATGCGCCCGTAATCAGTAATGAATTTCTAAGTGCCATCACAAGCTCCCTCAAACTGTTGGCATGGTGCGTGAACAATGTAAATTTAGAAGCAAGCTGTCCCACCTGTATCATTTTTGATGCCATTTCGTGAGATGCAACCTCACCGATAATCGTGACCATCCCATCTGTCTTTTTGGTCACATCCAGCGCCTCTTGGCACTCTATCCCTTCTATCTCTTGCAGACTGCAAATATTTCGATTTGGAAACCTTTTTCTGAGATTGAGCTCAAAGGATGATTCACAGATCCGTAGAGGATAGACCGCATAAACATATTCAATCAACGCGAGCAGCATGGTGGTCTTTCCGCACCCCTGCGAACCCGTAATTGCAATATTCTGTGCCCCCTTCATGATGTACTGTAGGAGATCTATTAAAACCTGTTTATTTTCTAATCCAATTAGGTCCTCAAGCCGAACATTTTTAATATGAAATTTTCGTATAAAAAACATCCATGTTTCTGAAAAATCCGGCCTTATGACCACAACACGCGATCCATCCTTTAATTTATTTATTTTATAGCCAATGTTTCTAGAAAGCTCTCCGGGATTGTCGAACTTATAAATATTCTGACAAATTCTTTTTAACTCATCATAGGATTTAAAAGATAAAAATGCTAAATGAATGGATTTCCCTTTATAAAACAACCATACGCTATCATAGGCACAAACGATTTGATCCCCCTCTCGCTCAAAGGTCTCTGGGTAACCATTCACACCACCGCTGATGCCATCCACATTCATTTCAAGGATTTCATCAATCACACCAAATCCCTTGTATTTTGAGTAAATGTTCTGCACAATTAGATTGAGCCTGTCCGTAAAGTCAAGCGTTAGACACTCTTTCTCATATATTTCTTCTATTTCAGCTGATGTAATGACATAGTATTCCTCTTCATTTTTCTTCTTCAACTGGTCTAACGCATAGCGGTCGATTAAAACTTTAAATGCATCCTTCCCGTATTTTTGCTTATAGGTGTACAGCAGAATATTAAACTTTTCTTCTACATCTAGGTTCCCATCAAAGTCCATCAGATTATGGATATTGTGTGCATTTACTTTATACTGCTCTATGATAAATCGCTGGATATGTTTCTTCACAATCTGTTTTGCAGCATTATCTTGAAAAATACAATCTTTCAACGCAATCTGAAGCTCAATCTTTTCTCTGTTTTTTATTTCATACTCTTCCTTTGAAAGAGCCATATCTAGTAAATTGTCTTTTAAAATTTCATAAAAGTAACCAGACACCTCATTTCGAAGTGTGTTTATATCTGTCTTCATCGATACCTCACCTCAGATAAGTAACGCTAGGCGCATACTGATCTATTTTATTTATATATTCTGTGGTGTACAGTTCTGCCATTTCATTTTTGAACTCCAAAATAGCCTGATTCATTCTCATCCTTTCTAGTTCATCGATCATGATCCATACTGTATTATTGGCTCTTTCTACAATCTCTTTTTTGGATAAAACAATGTAGTCGTCCCCGGCCTTTCTTTTTATCCGAATATCCACAGTGTCTCCTTTCATTAGGTTCAGCGGAAGTCTAATGTCACTGTAATCTTGATATCTTGCATCATTTACATAGGCATCCTTCAGAACAAACATAGACTCCGTTAAAATGGTATTTGGCTCAATGTCAATCGCACTGACCATTACATTTATCTTTTCCGAAAAGCTCAACCTATTTTCCGGTGTCAAATGAGTATCCACCTTTTTAGCAATGAACTGTCCCTCCTGTATTGGACTCCCCTTTTTGATTTCTTCTTTGGTAACAAGACAGATCTCCTTTTGCGTGTTCTCCGGCTCTTCTCTTTTTACCTCAATAGGATTCTGATTAAGCACGAGATACCCTGACGCCACAATAGATGCAAGCGTTATTCCAATAAAGATCCCACATAAAACAAACACACCCTTCTCTTTTTTTCTAGTATACGCCAATCTTTCTTACCATTCCTTTCTTAATTGATTCAACCTCAAAAAGATATAGATCATTTGCTAAATCTTCTATATCCATTTCAAATTCATTATCCTTATAATAGAGCGCCTGTCCCCTTCTTGACTGTTTTAAAAAAGTTTGTCTTTCCACGTTTCGTACCGTTTTGAGTTGTGTTATTTTGTCTGCTTTCTTAAACAACTCAGGAATGAGATTAAAGGACTCCAGCATTTCGATCTTAGACAGATCATCCCGAATATACTGATTGATCACCAATTTAATATCATTTAATCTTACATTCTTATCTAAATACTCAACAATCTTTTTATTGGTAAGCGAAATATATTTTTCCTCCTGCTTTGTAATCAATACGATCTCATCTACATACTCATAAATATTTGTAAAATCTTCCTTAAAGTTTTGTTCGACCAAAACAATCTGATAGCACTTACTAAGTCTATTTATAAAGGAGATAACCTGATCTTCCCTTTCAATTTCACCTTTAAATACCGAGATATTCCTACCCACTTTGTGAGCTGCCTTTTTGATTTTATAGGTATCCTTCTCCTCCAAGATGTTTTCTATGTTTTCCCCATCCTGAAAGTCAAGATAAGCGGCCAGCCCAATCTCGTATGTCAGATCCAAGATAGCCACCGAAACGTCCTTCTTTGCATATAGATTAGCAAGATTACTGATAATGGTGCTTTTCCCGGTGTTTATTGCACCATCCACCAATACTTTTTTGCACCCGCTATAGGTGACCACTTTTTCAAAAGACTCCAAATACCTGAGCGTCGCAAGCAATTCACTCGCCGTCTGAAATCTTTCTCCCTTCTCTTTTTGAGTGCATTTTATGAGAACCTCTTTTAATTCTCTTGGAATCAGCTGATCCTCCTCCAATTGTCTATGAATATTCTCCTTAATTCTCCCTGTCAAAAGCTTTGTAATCAACGTGCCAAGGGAATAAATATCTGACCTTTCATCCGATCCTTCATCCAGACTCATCTGCTCAGGAGAAGAGTAGTATAAGTTTCCTGCAATTACGGTCTTATCCATTTGTATCTCTTTCTGTATCTTTGAAATGCTAAAATCGATTAACACAAGCCTATTGTTGTGAGTAACAATAATGTTATTGGGCTTTAAATCCTTGTAAATAATCGGATAGGGTCTTTGATTATGCAAGTATTCTAGCAACTCTGCAAGCTGAATAAAGTATAAAAGCGCCTCTTCTTTTTCGAGGCGTCCCACCATTGCAATCTTATCATGCAAGGATGTCCCCTGAATATAGGTTTCAACAGCATAAATATTTTTTTCATCCGAAAAGGTGTCTATAATATGGGGGATGTTGGGATGGTTAATACTCTTTAGTATGCTAATTTCTTGTTTGAAGTATTTGGCATGCTTGCTCTCTTTGGAGACCACTTCACCGCCCATTTATTGCCGAGTATTTTATGTGTGGCAAGGTAGACTGTCCCCATCGTACCCTTTCCAATCTGTGTTTCAATCTTGTACAGATTATTTAATACAGTGCCGCAAAGTCCTTTGTCCTCTAAAATCATTGTTTCATCCATGATTTCTCCACTTCTAATGTTCATCTTATTATAAAGCTGGAAATGCGAACGAAGTTTTTGGATAAATACGTTGTTTTTAATTATAAACCGTATTATTTTCTTGTAAAATATTGCTTATATGGATTTTATGCTCATTAAAACAATAAAAAAGTAGACCTTTTTTAAGTCTACTCCACTATTTTTATCCTATGTATTATGCCAAGGTTACTTTTGCGCCCGCTTCTTCAAATTTTGCTTTCGCAGCTTCTGCTTCTTCTTTGCTTACGCCTTCTTTAACCACTTTTGGTGCTCCATCTACTAAGTCTTTTGCTTCTTTAAGTCCTAGGCTTGTAAGTTCTCTAACCACTTTAATAACTGCTATTTTATTTGCTCCAGCATCTTCTAATTTAACATCAAAGGATGTTTTTTCTTCAGCTGCTCCAGCTGGACCAGCTGCCATAACGACACCTGCTGCTGCTGAAACGCCAAATTCTTCTTCACATGCTTTTACAAGCTCATTTAATTCTAACACGGTTAATGTTTTCACTTCGTCTATGATTTTTTGTACTTTATCATTCATTTTTTTCCTCCAAATTTTAAAATTTTATATCATTATGCTTCTTTCTTTTCTGCAACTTGTTTTATACATCTTGCAAATGATGAAATCGGACCATTGAAACTGCCAAGTAGTCTGCCAAGCAGGATTTCTTTTCCTGGGATTTGTGCGATTTCTTTGATTCCACTTTGATCATATTTGGTTCCTTCAACTACGCCTGCTTTTAACTCAACTGCTTCAATATCTTTGATCTTTTCATAGATGCTTCTTGCCGCTGCGGTTGGATCTTCATAACTAAAGGCATATGCCACTGGTCCCACAAGCTCATCATCTAACGCTTCATACTTTGTTCCTTTTAAAGCAAGACGAACCAGGTTATTTTTATAAATTTTGTAATCAATCTTGTTTTCGTATAGATGCTTTCTGAGAGCGGTTTCAGACTCTGCATTCATTCCCGCATATTTTAAAAGTACTAATGATATGGATTTCTCAACCTTCTCCTTGATTTCTTTTACAACTTCTTTTTTGTCATCTAGGTTTGCCACTTATTTTCACCTCCTATTAAAAAAATTCTTTTGCCCAAGACTGCACAAAAGAATGTTCTCTATGTACACGCCTCGGTAGGATATTTAAACGAACCGTCCCTACTGTCTATGGCTATATAATAATTGCTTATTATCTATTATGAAAAATTTATTGGATTGACTGCAACGCCGGGTCCCATTGTGGACGCTAGACTAATACTCTTTAAGTATTGCCCTTTGGCGGCTGCTGGTTTTGCTTTTATAATGGCACTCATTACGGTATCTAGGTTTTCAAAGATTTTTTGCTCATCAAATGAAACCTTACCAATCATCATATGTATAATATTGTTTTTATCGAGTCTATATTCAACCTTCCCCGCTTTTGCATCTTTTACAGCTTTGGCTACATCTGGTGTAACGGTTCCTGTTTTAGGGTTTGGCATTAAACCTTTTGGTCCCAATACTTTACCAATCTTACCGATTACGCCCATCATGTCAGGAGTTGCAATCATTACATCAAACCCAAACCAGTTTTCGGTTTGAATTTTGCTTATGATATCTTCTCCTCCAACAAAATCTGCTCCAGCGTCTTGTGCTGCTTTGAAATTTGCTTCTTTTGTAACAACCACAATTTTAATATCTTTTCCTGTTCCATTTGGAAGCACCACTGCTCCTCTTACTTGTTGGTCAGCTTGTTTTGAGTCTACGCCAAGTCGTACGTGTAATTCTACTGAACCATCAAATTTGGTATAGGATGTTTTTCTTACTAAGCTTATTGCCTCTTTTACATCATACAATTTTGAATCTTCTATAAGCTTAGCCGCTTCTTGATACTTTTTGCCTCTTTTCATTTTTCCTCCTTGTGGTGATAACGGTTTCCCTCCCACGCTTCTTTATTATTCTTTTGCTGTAACGCCCATGCTTCTTGCTGTACCACGAACCATTTCCATTGCCGCCTCAACAGTGTTTGCATTTAGGTCTTTCATTTTTTGCTCAGCAATTGCTTTTACTTGAGCTGTTGTAAGGCTTGCTACTTTTTCCTTATTCGGTACCTTAGAACCACTTTTTAGATTGGCTGTTTTCTTAATTAAGTTTGCCACAGGTGGTGTTTTGGTTATAAAGGTAAACGTTCTATCTTTGTATACCGTTATAATCACTGGAATAACCATGCCCATTTGGTCTTTCGTAATATCATTGAATTGTTTACAAAAGTCCATAATGTTTACGCCGTGTTGCCCAAGTGCTGGACCAACTGGTGGAGCTGGGTTTGCTTTTCCTGCTTCTATTTGTAACTTAATCTTTCCTGTGATTTCTTTAGCCATTTTTTAACCTCCATTCTATATTTTTTCAACACTTGCAAAATCTATCTCTACTGGTGTTTCACGTCCAAATACATTTAGATTTACAGTGACTGTTTTTTTGTTTTTATTGATTGCTGTTACCACACCACTTGAGGAAGCAAAAGCCCCTGTTGTTATTTTGGCTAGGTCTCCTATATCCACCGGCAAGATCACTTCTATTCTTTCGAGTCCAAGATCCATGACCTCTTTTTCGGTGAGTGCGACTGGCTTTGATCCAGGTCCTACGAACCCGGTCACACCTCTCACATTTCGCACGATATACCATGTATAGTCATTCATCACCATCTTAACAAGCACATAACTAGGCAATGTTTTTCGTTGAACGCTTTTTTTAGCTCCGGCCTTGTTTTCAATCGTTTCATATGTAGGAACAATCACATCAGATATTAGTTCCCTGATATTTCTGGTTTCAATAATATTGTCCAGTGTTCCTTTTACTTTGTTTTCATAGCCAGAATAAGTGTGAATTACATACCACTTTAGGATATCTGACTTTAATTCTTTTAAACCATCCGTCATATTAACCACCTATACTAAACTTTTGTAGTACTAAGCTTCCAATCTCAACGAATGATAGGTCAAATACAAATATAAGTAATGTTAAGAACGCAGAAAGGGCGATTACAAGTATGGTTTTTTTAACCGTTTCATTTCTGGTTGGCCATATGATTTGATTATATTCTTTTTGTAATTCTTTGAAAAATTTATTCATCTTACTCCCCCTTATTTTGTTTCTTTATGTGGAGTGTGCTTACCACAGAATTTACAAAACTTATTAAACTCTAGTCGGTCCGGATGCTTTTTTTTGTTCTTCGTTGTGTCATAATTTCTTTGCTTGCATTCTGTGCATTCTAATGTTATTTTCTCTTGCATTATGCTACCTCTTTCACCAAAATTTCAAATAAAAAAGAGTCGGAGCTCTTCACTTTTGTATGCATGATATCATATTTTATCTGATAAGTCAATAAAATCAGGCTAAAATCTTGGAAAGTTTTTGGCTGTTACTCTCCTCCTGAAGCTTTATTCTAATCTTAAGTTCCGTCGCATTTTGGATCTTTTCTTTCATCGCTGCAATATGGGTCTTATATTGTTCAATATTTTCGCTTAACTCCTTGCTAATCAGATCATATGTCTTTTGAAAATGTTCATCCAACGTATTGACCATTTCTGTCTTGGATTTGATCAAGTCAGCGGTTTCTCCTAACAGGGCCATATCCATATGCCCAGAAGAAATGATGGATTCCTGATTAATCGAAATATTGTAAATTTCGTTCATCACTTCGTTTTTCTTGGTTAGGATATCGATTAATAACCTTAAGTTTACTTCTATATCCGGCATAGCTCCCCCTATTTAAAATTGCTGATCACGTGATCTTCTAATCTCTTTCCTGTGTACTGTAATGATAACTCGTTTAATATCAAGTACACCACCACGATCATGACGATAAAAAGAATAAATGTTAATCTGCTTCTCCCATGGTGATTGCTAAAGCTACTTTCGTGATAACCGCTCATTAGAACACCTCCATCTTTATTTTCAACTTTTTTTACATGAATATACATATTATACCACTAAATTTGGATTTGTCCATGGGTAATTCTGAATATTATGCCTCTGGCTCCTCTCCAGCTACCAATTCTTCCCATATTTCTTGAAAAGACATCTGAGTCTCCGTCGCGTCCCATCCCTCTACCAGCTTTGCAATGATCCGAACCTCCTCCGGATCAAGTCCCATTTTTTTACTTACCTCAACTCCTTCAGGCCCCTTTTCAACCTCAATGGCCAGCACCTTAAGCCCCAAAAACGGATCCCCCATCTTTTCTTGCGGAAATTTTTCCTTGTATTCAATCGCCCTACAAATGCTCTCTAGAACCACCTTCTTAAAAGACGCTAAAATAGGAGCAGGAAGAACCAGGCTAGATAAAAAGCGATTTGACTCCTCTGAGTCCTCATCCAATACGCGTATGATTTCTTGAAGGAATCTGAGAGAGGGTGCCTCTAAAGAACACAGATTCTCTACAACCGTTCCTATCATTTTTCCCACAAGGGAAGCAATCTGAAGTTGATTTGTCCCCCGCAGATCATTTTTATTTAAAACCTTTCCAAAAATGATCTGCTGACATGCATGATCCACACGCTCTAAACTGCCTCTTTCTTCTCCTAACGCTTCACTCAGTTCACCACACTGCCTTTCAAGCCTATGGATACGAGCCTCCTTCTGTTGCAAATCGCTCTGATGTGCCCTTTCTAATCTCCCCGCTTCTTTTTCTGAGATTCTTTTTTGCTCCGCCAAAGCTAATTCCCTTGCCCTTTCGCTAATCTCCACCTGCCTATGTAAACGTTTGTTCTCATCAACTAGTTCATCATTTTTTTGTTTAAGGGCCTTTTCGTCTCTCCTCTGTTCCCTTAGTCTTTCATTTCCCAGTAACAGTACCTTTTTTTCTTCTTCAAGTCTCTGATTCTCTTCAAGAAGCGTTTGATTTTCTGCGGTTAGACTTTCTATGCGCCTAACTCCTGCCTCTACCTCTGTTCTTTGCAAAACCGCCTTTCTTTCAAAAGCAGGAATTAATCGATGAAGACCCATTTGGGCGTCCATCCCCATCGCCTCGGCCATCTCTCTCAGCCTCTGCTCAACCAGGTCACACTGTGACCCCACAACCAGTGCCTGTAGCTTAAACAATAATTCTCTTCCCTCTTCTTTTTCCAGATCAATTCCTGCAATCCGATTCCCTGTGGTGCAAACAGAGTCAACAATTCTTCGGCAAGATATCATCTTAGCAAATGTAGGGAGAAGCGTTTTGGGTTTGAAGTCTCCTATAAAGACATCTTGTTCCTTTTTGGTGGGAATATAATATCCCTTCTCTTTTGCCAGACCTTTTTCATAGGAGTAATCACTCCTCGTCATTGGCATAATAAATGCATGATCTTCATATTCCCCGAGAATAAGAGCCGGATGGATGCTCTTCATTTCCTCTCTTAGACCCACAAACGCTACATAGTGTATTTCACCCAGCCGAACCCTCTTTGGTTCTCCATTAAAACATTTCAAAAAACGGCTTAAATCGCTGAGCACCTCTAAGTCATAAATTTTGTCATGTTTCTTCACCACATCCGCTGTCACTTGTGAAAGCGTTTTTTCAATCCCATCGACTAACTCGATTACACCCCTCAGCTTGGAGGTCGTTTCAATCCCTGTTCCATATTCCTGCACAAAACGCTTCAAGCCAGTTGCAAGCGCCACCGATAGATCGATTAAATATTTTCTTTCATCCTGCATTGTTTATCTCCATTTTTTGCTATTATATCCGATATCCCAAATTTTGTCAATTAAAAATGAGCGCTAGCTCATTCTATTCATTCTTTATAGTCTATTCATTACATAGCTCTTTTTTGCCCAAAAACTGATAACTTAGCAAAATGAGTAAAAGGAGACAAACACCCACGATTGTCATATAAAGATTTAGACTCACGTTCCAAGCGGCAAGTGGAAAGTAAAGCATCACCGGAAGGATGACAAGTCCCATGTTTAAAAAGACTGAAACCAAAACGGACAGTCCTTGCTTTACAACCTGAATCTCTCTCTTCCACTTAAAACTTGGAAAATAGAGGTTGATAATAATTCCGAGGATCGAAGTCAGTATGGAGTATGCCGTAGCAGCTCCAAAGTAGAGCAAAATAAATGGCCAATCAATCTTAAGGCTAAATGCCAAAATCAGAATCGATATAAAAGTGATGGGTAAGACAATGATCATATTTAAAATAATCTTGGCTTGATAAATCTGAATCGGTTTGATCGGCAATACTTTTAACAACCAAAAGTTCTTTCCTTCAAGAGAGATGGAAGCATTGGTTGTGCATGAAATGCTCGCCACAAAACAGATAAATACAAGGAAGAAATAGGGTACGATGGCTGTAAGCTCAGCAAACCCCATCGTCTCTATGACCTTACCAGCCCCAAAAAGAAGGGTGGCAATGGATGAGGCAAAAAGCATGATGGCACCAAATGAGGTGTTCAGTACGTAGATTGCGCTGGCAAAGTATCTTTTTAGCTCCTTTTTGAAGAGTGCTTTTAGAATGCTGTTTTGTGCATAATTCTTTGCATAATGACGATTTCCTGTAGAAACCACCATAAACCGTTTCATAATCTTCTCATATAGATTCGAAAACAAGAAGGTCAATAGGAAAAATGGTATAAAGGTCATCGCCACATATAAAAGGTAGTTTACGACATTAAAATTTGTGATTGTCTCCACAAAGTAATAGATAAAGGGAAGATATTGCTTAAAGAAAAGTGTAATCCCTCCCGCGCTGGTTTCAAGCTGTTCCAAAAGAGGCATTAAACTTCTACTATTAAAAATAATAAAAAGGGACAATGCAAGTGTGCTAATCAAAAAGAGGGTGTCCTTATTTTTAAATCGTACCAAAAGTCTGGCAATCAAGATAATAAAGCTGATTGCAAGTATGGTTGGTAAGAGTGGTAAGAAAAGAAAAGCCAAGAGAAATTTGAATGCAAAAAGAACGATATTCTCTGGATGGTTCTGATAATAGATGATGATGGATGGCAGGATAAAAAGAAACATAATCGCATACTCATCAATCACTGTCTCAATAATCTTCCCCATCAAAATCACATTTTTTTGAATCGGCATACTGGCAATCATCTCATAATTTCCCGCCCGAAACATGCTGGTTTGGGTCAAGGATAGGATGCGAATGAAGATAAAAAATGAAGCCAGCGCAGCAAATATCAACATAACGCTCTGTAAAATCTCTTTACTATGAAAAAACTTTAGACCCATGTTTACAATATAGTAAAAATAATAGACCAAAAAGGCAGCTAGAGCAATCGAAAAGGCCAATTTTAATATCAGATTTCGTTTTTCTTTTTTATTCTTTTCATGAATAATCCGATTGACATAAAAACTGTTCAAGAACTCCGCCTTGATTAATACCCAAAAATCTCTCATATTACTCACCTACCATTGTAAGAAAGGTTTCTTCGAGCGTCTTATCATTTGCAATCTCTTTAATATCCCCACACGCTGCAATCTTTCCATTGCTGATGATGGCCACCTTATTACATATTTTCTCAGCCACATCTAGTACGTGTGTGGAAAAGAAGATGGATCTTCCCTCACTACACATCTCCTTCATAATCTCTTTTAAGGTAAAAACCGCGTTCGGATCTAGCCCAACAAACGGTTCGTCCAAGATTAAAATCTTTGGTTCATGAATCAAAGCAGAGATCAACACTAGTTTTTGTTTCATCCCATGTGAATAAGAGGAAATCAGATTGCCAAGACTATCGACAAGCTCTAATTTTTTACTGTATTTTTCGATTAGTTCTGTTCTTTTTTCTTTACCCACGCCATAGATATCCGCTATAAAATTCAAATATTGTATTCCTGTTAAGTAGTCATAGATCTCAGGGTTGTCCGGTACATAACTCATTTCTTTTTTACATTCCAAAGCCTTTTCTTTGACCGACTTTCCATTTATAATGACTTCTCCCTGAAAGTCATGTAACCCTATGATACATTTAATTGTCGTGGTTTTGCCCGCTCCATTCCTTCCGATGAATCCAAAAATATCTCCATCCTCGATTGTGAAGCTGATATGATCCACTGCATTTTTATTGTCTCCGTATGATTTCACCAAATCTTTTATCTCAATCATAAATACCCCTTTTTATTTCATATTGTCTTTATTTTAACTCGTAAAATAAAAAATACAACTAAATTTCTCATTCTAACAAAAAATCTATACTATATAGCATAAATTTAATTCCATTTTATATAGAAATAAAACATCGCGCAAAAGTAGAAGTTTTGTTTCCACACTAACGAAACTTCTAATTTTCATATACTTTCGTTAGTGTGGAAACAAAAAAATAGGAAGCGTTCTTGTTCCTATTTATCTTATCTTGATAATTTCATGATCTTTAGCTATAACTAATTCATTTAGTTTATTTGTATACCCTTTTTTATTTTTTTTCATTTCTTCTATCATATTATATGATTCTGGATCCATAAATAGATACGCCGTTTTTATTTTATTATCGATATTTTCTAATTTCAATTTTATATTTTCCCTTATACTGTTTCTATCATTCCATTTTTTATCTATCATGATTGCAATATATAGCGTATCTTTATTTGTGATTGTTTTTACATTTGTAACCCCAGGTATCTTCTTTAATTGGGTTTCTTTACCATTTTTTAGTCCACCTTGGACACTGGTTGAAATTCTATCAGCAATATCATTTGCTTTGAGTTCTAAATTGTTTATATAAGGGTTTTCTGCACCTATAAACAATATGAACATTAATACTAGTATGGGAATGATGACAAGTTTCTTATGCATAAATTGCCTCCTATATTTGTGATGTTTGCCATCGGTTATAGTATAGACAATTCTTTTGCTTTCATACTTTTAATTTTTTCCAATTATACATTCTTTTACATATCCAATATAATATAGTGATCCGCAGGCGCAGATGATGTCATTTCCTTCTGCGCTTGAAAGTGCAAATGAAACCGCCTCTTCTATGTTTTTTTTCACAAACACGGTGTGTCCCATTTCTTCCAAAACCTTTTTCATTTCTACCGCACTCAGTATTCTTTCATACACTTCCTCGATCACAATAAAAAATTTCGCATTTTTTTGGATCATTGAAAGCATTTTTCGGTACTCTTTATCCCTACAAATGCCAACAATAAAAATGATGGGATGATCTTTATAATATCGATCAATAGACTCTCTGAGCACCATGGCTCCCTCTGTATTATGCCCACCATCGATCAAAAAAACAGGATCATTTAAGATTTTCTCAAACCGCCCTGACCACTTGGTATTTTTTAGACCCTCTCTCATTGTTTTCTCTGTAATGGCGTATCCTTTGTCTCTAAGATTTAAGCAGACCTCGATTGCGGTGACCGCATTACCGACCTGATAGGTTCCAAGCATTGCAATCTGAATGTTTTGAACCCATCTATAGTTAAAAGTTTGCTTTTCCTGATCATATCCAACGAGCGTCGTCTCTTCCGGAGCGGTCACCCATAAGGCGGACCCTTTTTCTGCACATACCCTTCTGATCACGTTCTCTGCCTCTCTGCTTTGTTTTGAAAGGACCACATCTGAATTCTTCTTAATAATACCCGCTTTTTCAAAGGCAATCTTTTCGATCGTATCGCCAAGCAGATCCATGTGATCAAAACTAATACTGGTGATGACTGAAATCTCTGGTTGTTTGACCACATTTGTGGCATCAAACCTTCCTCCGAGACCCACCTCAATCACTGCAAAGTCACATTTTTGCTCATAAAAATATAGGTATGCCATGGCGGTTTCAACCTCAAACCTTGTGGCCACAACACCCGAAGCATTAATCCTTTTTATGTATTCTACAACCTCTTCATCCTTGATTTCGTCTCGATCAATCCTGATTCTCTCATTGTAGCGAACAAGGGAGGGTGAGGTGTAACTTCCCACCTTATATCCACTCGCCATCAAAATCTCTGAAATAAAGGAAGCAGTGCTTCCTTTTCCATTTGTTCCGGCCACATGGATAATCTTCAGCTGATCTTGTACAGAACCCAGCTTTTCCATTAGTTTATTCATCCTGTCTAGGCCCAGCTCTGACTTGTTGATTACCGTTGTATCCTTATAATATTTTTCTGCCTCTTCTATTCTCATACTGCCTCTTTTTTCGTAAGCTTATCACATATTTTCCCAAAACACAATTCTATCCTTCCACTTCTTTTGTGATTATAACTGTACGATCTGTTCTAATCCCCTATTTACCTGCATGATTCCGTCCGCTTGCTGTTCGGTTGTATTGGCAACATCCTTAATAAGTTGGTATGATTTATTGGCTTCTTCCACAATTTCATTAAATGTTGCCACCGTCTCTTTGGCAATCCCATCTCCGTGTTTAATCGAATCAAAAGATGTTTGGATCAGGCTTGTAATTATTTTTGTGGCTTCCTCTGCCTTTCCTGCAAGACTTCTTACCTCCTCTGCAACAACCGAAAATCCTTTTCCCGCTTCGCCGGCTCGAGCCGCTTCCACCGCTGCATTGAGTGCTAGAATGTTGGTTTGAAAAGCAATATCATTAATCGTTTTAACAATTTTCGATATCTCACTAGAGGAGCTACTTATTTCATTCATTGCTTCTGTTAAACGATTTATTTTTTCATTTCCCTCGTTTGTCTTTTCCAATAGGAAATTTGTACTACTCATCGCATTTTTGGCATTTTGTGAACATTCTTCGATAAAAGAAGTAATCTCACCGGTTGTGCCAGAAAGCGCCGTGATCAATTCTTTTTGCTTACTCACAAGCACCTTTACATTGTTTGTATTTTCCTGTACGACCTCTATATGCCCCGTTTTTTCACCTTTTAGATTATGTAGGTAACTAATATCCACCTGGAATCCCATACCCGCTTGTTCAAATGTGGTCTGTAAAATATCTCTTCTTAAACACGCAATCCCACAATTTTCTGTGTTGCAAATATTGGCATTCCAATTGCTACAATGTTTGCCCACTAGCTCTTCTCTTTTTTTAGAGAGCATTCCTTCAACAGGTTTGTTTACAAAAGTCCAATTCATGTTCATATCTGTTACTGAGATTGGAAAAGGAATTGAATCCAAAATGTTGATAAACCAATACATTTTTTCATCAATCTGTTTCAGCGATAGAGTGCTTAATATTGTGCTTACGGAAATTATGACTGCAACAAAAATAACCACAATCTTGCTTATGTTCATCCAGCTCAAAACACAGATGGCGATTAGTAGAACCAGATTCAACATCGCTATTCCTCTTATTTTTTTGGTCTCTTTTTTTGAAATGTCCATGTTACACCTCTTTTATAATTTTTAAACATCATACTCTGATAAAGATCTAGTTCTCCTCCGCTTTGTTTTGTTCTGCATAATATTCCGTTTCTTTTTCTGTAAGTATATGATCAATATCAAGCAGCATAATCACCCTGCTTTCGATTTTCCCTATCCCAAGCAGTATCCTTTCATTGATATTCTCTACCAAAGGCGGGTCGACGTCCTGGATGATTGCCACCTCATTTACTGTGTCCACTATAAATCCTACTTGCTTTTGCCCTTCCTCCTGTGTGAGTTCAACCACAATGATACTTGTCCTCTCATCATATGTCTTTTCAAGCTTGTCCAGTCTAAGCCTCAGATCAATCACCGGTATAATTCTTCCTCTTAAGTTGATGATCCCTTTTACATAAGGCAAGGATTTTGGAATCTCACTCATTGGCATCATTCCAATAATCTCCACTATGCGATTGATCCCAATGCCAAACTCTTCATTCTCGAGAATAAATGTCAAATATCTGCCTTTTAAGTCTTCCATCTCACTCTTCTCCCTCCCATTTTTCTACAATATATGACCTTATTGTATTCCTAATAATCCTTTTGTCAATACTTTGCTTTGCAGCTCTTTTGTTGCAAAGCAAAGGGCATCCATTTTCTAATAAAATGATTGCCAAATGCCAAAAAAGTGGTATGATAATAATAGGGGTTTAAATAATCATATATTTTTATCATTTGACAATAATAATTATTATAGTAAAATAGAAGCAAATATTTTATAGAGGAGGGTTTAGATGAGTAAAAAAAGGGGACTATTCGGTTTTGTGCTAAAAGGTGCTGGCGTGGTTGCAGGTCTTGCTGCGGCTGCTTATGGGACGTACTATGTAAATAAGAAAGTAGAAGATCATAGGATTGCGTTAAAGATCAAGACATTTGCTGGCAACCTTGTAAACAATAGTACCATTATGTTAAATTTTAAAGATATTGTTCCGGAGGAATGGGATCTAATGCATGTATTTCCTGCTTTAACCTCATGTGAAAACATTGAGGCAGCTCTTGGATTTAATTGGGACGATGTCTATAAGACCAATATTTCTTTTAAAAGTGACGTGGATCTACTGGTTTTTGTAAGAGATAGTAATGTTGCGAGATATATCGAGTATCCAAAAATTTACGGAGATTTTTCAAGCCTTGATTCAGAAATCTTTACAACCGGCCTCTTCTCTTTAACCAAAGAAGAAGAAAAGTTCATTATTAGGGAGGCATCGTACTAAGATGTCTTTTTGTCAGGATGTAAAAAAAGAGATCTTTGAAAACGTGCCTTCTAGCAGATACATTGTAAAATGTGAGTTAGAGGTATTTTATCGCTATCTCGTTTGGGTAAAGGACGGAAAGTATTACTTTAAATCTGAAAACAAACGATTACTCGAACGATTTATTTATGATCTCCATTTTTATTATAACCTAAAACATTCGTCTAAATCAAATACCATTGAGATCAAGGATGAGAAGATCATGAGAGATATCAGTGAGGTACACCACAAAAAATGTACCGCTGAAGATATGAGTGCAGACCATAAGAAACAATACATAAAGATTTTATTTTTAATCTGTGGCTATATACAAGATCCCTCAAAAGAATATCACCTTGAAATACCTCTTTTACAGAGTAAGGATAAAACCTTTATCCAGAACATTCTTTTTTCTTTTGAGGTTCATGTAAAATCCATACGAAGAAAAAATGTTTCCGTCTTATATCTAAAAGACTCTGAACAGATCAGTAAATTTCTTAGCATTGTGGAAGCTTTTGATGCCCTTATGGCGTTTGAGAATACAAAGATTGTAAAAGATGTCCGTAATGTCATTAATAGGGAAATAAACTGTGAAACATCCAATATTAAGAAAACTGTGAATGCTTCACTAAGACAGATCAAAGCGATTGAAAAGATAATCAAGTTAAAAGGGATCCATTATCTGGCCATCCCGCTAAAAGAGGTGGCGGAAGCCAGGTTGAATAATCGAGATTTAAGCCTTATTGAGTTGGCGTCCCTAGTAGGCCTTTCAAAGTCATGTGTAAATCATAGGCTTAGAAAAATCATGGATATATCTGAAGCGTTACATTAAAAGGCGAGTCAATACTCGCCTTTTAAATAGTAAATGTAATTATTATATCTCTGCCTAAAGATCATATAAGTGATCGGATTGATCATCATCGATTCTATAAGTCCCATAACACAGAATGAGGTGGCGTACATTTTCATATCTAGATAAACCAGAAGTAGCGAAATAGTGAATGCAATGAGCGTATTCCGAATCGCTCTTTTTTTCATTTGATCCCGATACTTGGGTAAGATGGGTCTCTCTTCTGTGTCTGCAGGTGCATAGATCATCACGCTCAATAAGATAATCATATATGAAATTCCAACCTGTACATAAGACGTTTCTAATTTAAAAAAATGGATGAGGTAGGCAGTGCCTACGAATGTTAATATTGATGAGCTTAAACAAAATATACTTTTTTTTGCATGCATACCAAAACTATAGGTTCTAAATAGCGAAAAAGCAATAAACCCTATTAAAGTTATTCTGAATATTCCCAGTAAATATGAAAGAATAAAGATGACAGCGCCCTTATTCAATCCCATTAAATTTAGATGAATTCCGTATTTTATTTTCTCGAGTTCTGTTTCCGAGTAGCCTCCCTTCTTCGCAATTTTATCAGTTAACCATAAAGCAATTCTCTCTGTATATTCCATAATTCAACACCTCCACCTTAAATATAACAAAGGCGGAGCTTTATTGAGCTATTACTGAATAAAAGTTGCAGTATATTGAATAGGGAGCGTATTTTTTTTTGCTTTTTTTACTCATAGATATTTCTGTGCAATTCGTATTTTCCACTGATTAAGGCCGTTCAAAAGCAACGCAAGCAAAAACCTTTTTATATTTTTTAGCCACTCATAAAAATTTATGTCCATTTGATATGTTTTTTAATATAACCTTTTTAAAAAATAGTAGAATTAAGTAGAAAAGAAGAGTTTGGAGGGTATTATGTTGAAGTTATTAGTAAAAGGTGCACTGTTCACTGCAACTCATTCAACATCTAGTTGTCCGTTTGCATATTTGCAAGAACCTAAAATGCCTAAATGCATGATTGAATAATATTGCAACAAAAAACTGGTATGTACGCACACCAGTTTTTAATTCCTTTTTATTTTTAATTCTTGAACAAAATATTCCTTTTCTTCATCAAGTCTAGTATTTAACGTGACATCATTTTTATGTCTTTCTATAATCTTTTGAACACTTACTAATCCTACACCTCTATTTTCTCCTTTCGTTGAAACCCCCATTTTATATAAATCGCTCAGTTCCGGTTTCTCGTGATATGTATTTTCAATGGTTATAATACTATTCTCATAATCCCTTTCAAAACTCACTAGAATTTTGGGAGTCTTCTCTAATACCTTTTCACATTCTTCTATCGCATTATCTAAAAATACCCCCAACATTTCACATAAGTCACATAGCTCAATGTTGTACATTTTAAAACTTCTAGGCACATACACTTCTATGCTTATATTTTTACTTGTAGCGTTGTTCAATTTTATAGCCAAAATGCTTTTTAATGGTAGGTCCATGATCTTTTCTAGACCACTTAAAGTTAAATTTCTCATCGATTCGCTTTGATTTAAAACCTGATTAAAATAGACTTCCAGACCATTCATATCATCCGTTGTTATATACCCAAACATGGTATTTAAAATATTTAAATAGTTATGTCTAAATCGTCTAAGCTCCAGTATGTTTCCATCCACTGCAACCGAGTACGCTTTTAAATTTTCATTCTCATCATCTACAATATGATATTTATTTATTATTTGTATAAAGAGCACTGACACTAAGAGGAATAAACAGATAAGCGTATTACTAATTATCAGCTCACTTTTACTTCTTAAACCCGCAATATCAATCATGTTCAAAACAACAATGTATACAATATAACAACTAAAAATTGCATAAATCGTATATGGTACAATTTTTCTTGTCTTTTTGTTTATTAGTAACCTATCAATAAACAAACGGATCAAATAGATCACAAGGATAATCACTGCAGTAATCAATAAAGATATAGATGAAATAATAAAGTAAAACTGAAAATCTGATATTATTTTAAATCTAACCTCGCTCCCTAATTCTATTAAAGGATTATATTTTATTTGTAGAAAATCTGATATATTCAATAACCCGAACATGATACAGCTCTGCAAAAAAAGATATAGAAAACTCTTTTTGAAAAATATTTTATTGACTACCGTGAGGGTAAGTGCCATGAGCACAAACTTTATAATAAACAAAACGGCGCTATCAGCCTCATAGAGTACATATGAAATTCTCGACAAATTATCTAAAAAAATATTTACGATAACTAGCATGACTGCAATACTCAATACATACTTCATGATATTTTTACATTTGATATCCATAAATATTTTTAATTCAAATAAATTTACATAAGCAAAAACAAGACCAAAATACATGTTTATCACCAATGTCATTTTAAAAAACTCCCAAAACGAATCCATAGTACCTCCAAACACAATTGTACATTTCTCAACAAAAAGATACTTCCTATCTTATACTCATTTTTTTATTTGTCTAGTGTTCTCCTTTTAAAATTTTATTACTATAATATCAAAATCTATTTTGGGTTCTGATGCATTCAAAAAAGCCAGGATTTAAGCTAATCCCAGCTTTTTGTTTCTCTATGTTTTCCCCGAAAAACTTTTCGACATATTTCTACAGGCTATAGAATAATACTCTCAAATACTTCTAGATATTGGCACTCCATTCCCTCTTCTTTTAGCTTCGCTTGTACTTCATCAATATCCACTTTTAAAATAGGATGTTCTGTGTGAACTGGTATGACAAGCTTTGCTTCGGTTTCTTTAGCAAAGAGAGCCCCATCGTACACCCCAAGCGTAAGTCCCCCTCCATTGAATGGCATACAAATCACATCACATTTATAATTGTTTGGAAAGCCAATCGTATCGCTGGTTATATAAAGCCTGGTTTTGGAGTCTTTTATGATAAATCCTATATTCTCAAGAACCTCATTCCCTCTCATTTTGGGAAGGTATCCATGTAACGCATAGGTTACCTCAATATTTAAGTTCCCAATCTTAAAAACATCCTCCGCCGCCACAACGTGACAGCTCTTTAGCTTATGCTTTTCTTTTACTTCCTTTGATGTATGTAAGATGGCCTTATCTCTGGTCAAAATTTTATCAATGGCGCCTAGTTCGATATGGTCTGTATGCTTATGCGTCACAAGGATACCATCAATGTTCACCCACTCTTTTTCTACTAGCTCACTGTTATATTCTTTATCTCCCGGGTCGACTAATACACGACCCCCCTCCGATTCAATCAGTAAACAAGACTGATTGTATTTTGTTATCTTCATTTGTAAATCCTCCAAACTATTGTAATCATATCACATTTTTTAAAAAATGGGAAGGGGGTGGAAAGATTTATGGTTTTGGCTCATATAATGAATCAAGAACAGGAACTGAGGTCGTTATGCATATATGTATGGATGCACGTCCTGCCGTTTTATATAAATATACGGGCATAGGCACTTACACAGAAAACCTAATCAACTCTTTGGTGGAGATCGATAAGCAAAATATCTACACCCTTTTTTGGAATAACAATGAAATTCCAAAGCCTTTTTTTAGGAAGAATATTCATATCCAACTGTTTCCCAAAAATGCGAAAGAAATCTCCGACCAAGTATATATTCCAAAGCTTCTAAAGCACTTTCAGCCTGATGTGTATCACATCCCTCAAAACGGGTTGGATATGCCCCTTAACACCTCTACAAAATGCATTGTGACCGTTCATGACATTATTCCTGTCATCGACCCCGAGTCCTGCGGCGTAAGCTACTATGAGAAATTTGCCGAAAGGCTACCCCAGGTTCTTGAACAATCCAACCATATCATCACCGTATCCAATGCCTCCAAAAATGATATCATAGAACATTATCATATCGATCCAAGTAAGATCACTGTGATCTATGAGGGGAAAAATAAGATCTATAAACCCCTAAATCCTTCCAGAGTGAAACAGTACCTAAAACAAAAGTATCACCTTTCGGAGTCTTATATCTTATACATTGGGGGCTTTAATAAAAGGAAAAATGTTAAAAACCTGCTTTATGCCTTTGAAAAGTTTGTTAAGAAAAGCAGTTCTAGTCTGAAGCTTGTGCTGCTTGGAAATGGGAAAGAGGTCGAATCCCTAAAAAAGATGTGCGCGGACTTGAAAATAGAAAAGCAGGTGATTTTTACTGGCTTCGTTCCTGACTCTGATCTTCCAATATTCTATAGCGGAGCTCTATTCTTCCTATACCCTTCTTATTATGAAGGGTTTGGACTCCCACCACTAGAGGCAATGAGCTGCGGAACACCTGTGATTACCTCTTGCTATACCTCCCTTCCTGAGATTGTGGGAGATGCTGCGGTCTGTATTGATACAAAGCAGGTTGCGTTATTTAGCGAACATATTGAGCGTTTATATTATGATGATGATCTCAGAAAAAAACTCGCAAAAAAAGGCCTGAAACAGGCCATGAAGTTTGACTGGAAAGATTGTGCGAGAGAAACCTTGAAAATTTATCAAAAAATAGATTCTGGATCCTAGTCTTCTGGACTAAGTTCCGTTTCTTCTTGCTTAAAATGTAGGTTATCAAGAAGCGCAAACTTTTCCATAAAGTTCTGCTGTGCCTCTTTGTCCTTTGCCGTAAGGTTAAACTTAAATAGTTTGTGTCCGTGTTCATCAAGGTCCACATGTACCGCACGGATACTGATATCATTGTTTTTCATCATATCTGAGATAAACAGGAGTTCATTCTTATCATTATGCATCTTCATTGAGATCTGAAAGTCTGATTTCTTTGCAAAAAATTTCCTTTCAAAATAGGGGACAATCTTCAGCACAACAAATATGAGTAGGGTCACCAGTAGACAAACGCTAACCTCTCCCAAGCCTGCTGCCACTCCAATACAACCGCTCACCCATAAGGTCGCAGCGGTGGTTAGTCCCACCACATTTTCTCCATACCGAAGAATGGTTCCCGCTCCCAGGAACCCAATCCCGCTGATAACCTGTGCAGGGATTCTGGTTGGATCCACCCCATAAGTATCGGCATAAATAAAAGGAACCACTGTCACAAGACAGGATCCAAGTGCAACAATAACGTGTGTTTTCAGTCCTGCTGGCCTCTTGTTTTTTTCCCGATCAAGACCGATTAGGAATGATAAGACGAAGGCAACCAGCACTCTTGTCATTGCTTGGCCCACAGTAATCATTTGGCTTCTCCTTTTTTTAGCCCATCCCCTGATGGTTTAAAATAATTTAATTTTTTTCTAATCTCTCCTCTTTTGACCCTTGCAATTGGACATTTTGCATTGTTGTCAAGCACCACATAAAAGCTATAGTAATTGATTTCCTTAATGTGCAACAGGTTAATGACGTAGGTCCTGTGAATTCTAAAGAAGTTTTCACTCATACCACACAGGGCATTATAGACCAATGTCAGGCTTGTGTAAGACTCAATAATGGCTGTCGGTGTGTGAAAGATGACCTTGGGTCCAGAGGCTTCCACATAAATAATGTCGTTGATTCTCACATTGTGAACAATCTGTCCCGCCTTAATCGGAAAGTATACATTACCATCACTCTCCATTAGACTGCTCAGTTTGTTATAGTCTTTCATCAAATCCGCTATACATTTTGAAAAATCATCAAAGCTAACGGGTTTGGTTAAATATTCAAAAGCTTTGATTTTATATTTATACGTTAACATGGCAAACTCAAGATGGCCTGTGATAAAGATGATATAGGCCAAGGTGTCTACTTTCCTAATCCTTCTTGCAATCTCAAGACCCGTAATCTTATAATTTAGATCAATATCCAGGATGTAAACGTTGGTCACCTCTGTGGTCATTTTGGCATGATCCACATACTCCAATACTTTTTGAGGCTCACTGGTTGCAAGTGTAATCTCGGATGGAACCTCTTTCCTTGCAATAATTTTCTCAAGTGCCTTTTCAATTGCTCTCACACTCGTTGTATCATCATCACAGATGATAAAGTTTAACATATTTTATCCCCCCTAAACCATTCTTATCAGTCTATATAGTAAAGTGATTGCCTCTGCCTTGGTTAAAACCTGCTTAGGATAAAATATTCCATCCTCTCTTCCCTTCATCAGTCCAGAAGAAGCAGCCTTTTTAACACTTTCCCTTGACCAAACTTGACAATCCAAAAGATCTGTAAAAATTTGTTGCTTATCTTGTGCAATGATTAGTTTTCCGGTTGTTTTTTCAAGAATGTTTACAACAATAACCGCCGCCTCTTCCCTTGTCAGGTTTGTGTTTGGAGAAAACTCGTTATCGCTTACTCCCTGCATAATATTATACTGGTACATCTCATTTGCATACCTTTGCTTTTCGTCTCCGATTACATCTATAAAACTTTTTTTGCTTCCACTACTTGTTAGTTCTAGTGCCCTAAAAATCATTTCGGCAAACTCGATTCGATTCATCGGTTGATCTATCGAATAATTTCCGTTCGCGTCTACTCTGATATAATCATTGGTATAAAAAGAGTTGATGACGTCTTCAGCCCAATGATCCTTTGCATTCTTCACCGTCTTCACACTTTTGATTGGCTTATACGTGAAAAGGGTATCCTGATTTGCTTCTATATCTATTTTAAAGTTCCATACCTTCTCCACGGTTTTTTTGATATTGGATGCGGTAACATAGATAATGCTAATGCTCGCCGTATATTCTGTATTAAAGCTCAGTGCTTTTCCGGTGCTGATGGAACCCACCACCTTGTTTTTATTTACAATCTGAGAGGAAAAGGTCACTTGTTCATTCCTACCAAGTTTTTGGTTTCGAATAAATCCTGTCACACTTTGTATCTCTCTCACATCATCCCTTGAGTAAAGTGTCAATGAAACGGTCGGGTTGCTCTTTTGAGCATCCAGAAATAGGTTTGTGATCGTGCTCCCGGATTTCGGAAATTCGATGAGCGTATCTTTTAGTGTGCCCTCTTTGGATTTTGAAAAGTCAAAAACATAGAGGTCAGCAATGATCCCTATGCCTATTTTTTCATATTCACTGCTCAAAAACTGGGCTCTTTTAATGGGATCGCTCATGATGTCCATCACAATTCGCCTATAGTTCTTGCTATCTTTTTTAACTTCTTCATAGACACTTGCGGAATCAAAACCATAATAAGAGGCCCTATTCCAAGGGTAGGTGCCCGTAAAGCCTTTCTTTTCTTTCTCTTCTTCAATGGTTAAAAGGGTATTGGTTTTTAGGTAAACCGCATGACTATCCGCCGCCTTATTGAGTCGATCATCCAGTGATAACTTCTCTATGCCAAAATAGCTTCGATAGTCATTGATATAATTAAAAACGGCATTGCGATTGAGAGGCAGAGTTGTTACCTCTGTCCCGAACGAATCTGTATGCACACATAGCAGTGTAAAAAACATCAATAATAGGATTTTACAATATCTATTCATTCTCTTCCTCAAAACCTTATTTTCCACCTCTTATAATCGTAAAATGTCTGGCGTTTGATGCCTGTTGTTCTTTCTCTTTCTTAATGGTCTCCTCCACAACAGTTTGGAATTGGTCATAGTAATCACTCAGCTTTCGGATACACTCCTCTGGTGATGTTTTCGCCATATATGAAACGCTGATGAAAGCTTCTTCAATCTCTTTATGCTTAATCACAATGTTGTTATACTCCGTAATAATTCTTTTCATCTGAGCTCTTAAGTCTTCTGTTGTTTGTTTCATGTATCTTGTTTCTTCCTGCATCTGTTTGAACTCATTGTTCGCTTTTTCAAAATGATGCTCATAAAGCTTAATGGTTTCCTTATACTTCTCAACTTGCTCTCTCAGGTTTGAGCACTCTGCCATTAGCTCTTCACTCGTACGGCTGTTCATTCTTCCTCCAATTTACTCTTATTATACATTTATATTTCTTTTTTTCAAGTATTTATTTTGCATAAATCACGCTCATTGATAAGCGTTTTCTCTTCTATAAACATATGTTCAAAAAAATCATATTTTTCATACTTTTTTGAACATATATCTTTGTCGATTCATCTCGTACATGGAGATACCCGCTGCCACAGAGGCATTGAGCGAGTTGAGCTTCCCATACATCGGAATGGTAATTTTAAAGTCACAGTTTTCCATCACACTCTTTCGAATGCCTTCCCCTTCTGAGCCCACCACGATGGCCACATCCCCCAATAGATCTGTATCATAAATGGGGGTTCCCTCCATCACGAGACCATAGATCCAAACATTTTTCTGTTTTAAGGATTCAATGGTGGCGTTGATATTGGAGACTTTGATCACCTTTACATGTGAGATCGCCCCGGCAGAAACCTTAGACACCGTCTCATTGACCGTGACCGAGTTTCGCTTCGGGATGATGATGCCATGTACCCCATTTAGCTCTGCACTTCGTATAATGGCACCAAAGTTGTGGGGATCGGTGAGGTTGTCTAGAATATACAGCATCAGCTTCTCTCCCTTTGCTCTTACCGAAGAAACCACCTCTTCAAGGTCAAAGTACTGATACTCAGAGACGAAGGCTATGATTCCCTGATGTTTCTCTGTTCTTGCAAGCTCCTTCAGCTTGGCATCTGGAACATACTGTCTCACAATCCTTTTTTCGGAAGCCACTTTGAGTAGCTCGGATAGAGAGGCATGATGATGCTCTTTTGAGAGTAAAATCTTCTCAATTTCCTTCTCCTGTTTCATGGCTTCAAGAATTGCATTTTTACCAATTATAATCATTTGATCACTCCCTTTTGTGTAATGATAATATCCACTTTGATATCGTGCTCTTCAGAATAAACGTCCTCTAAAACCTCTCCCTCTCTGGCAAGGCCAATGATAGAGGAAAAGGTGTGTTTGGAGAGGAACCGGTCATAACAGCCAAGCCCCTTACCAAGCCGATTCCGGTTGATGTCATAAGCTAGTGCCGGCGTGAGGAGGATTCGACGTTCCACATCCCCTTGCTTCACACGCTCTATCGGTTCCATAATCCCAAACCCATTCAAAAGAAACAAACTTTCCTCTTTAACTTCATAAAATGCAAGCTCATTTTGCGCTTCCATTACAGGTACGAGGACCCTTTTCCCTAACCTGAAGCATTCATGAATGATGGGTTCGGTATCGATTTCACCCTCCATGGATTTAAAGAGGTAGACTGCCTCTGCGGTTTTAAATTCGGGCAGAGAAAAGAGGGTCCGATAGAGGACAGAAACCTCCTCCGTATGCTTCATCTCTCTCATTTTTTTTCGGAGGCTCTTTTTATCATTCATCGCGCACCAAATCCTTTAACACCAAATTTTTTAGCCTCATCTTGACTTTTGTCCCTTTGACAAAGTGGGTGAGCTTTTCTTTGACCAGTTCATCCGGCACGTAAACCGAAACCCGCTTCTCATCATCCATGATCTGGATTCGATCCGGATCACAATCATTGATCACGCCCCGCAGTTCAATCTCTTCTGCAGTGGTCTCTTCAAGATGGTTTTGCATTCGGTAAAGGTTAAGCGCCAAAATAGCCTTACAAACCATCCCTTCATCCTCTCTCCTCAAGATGCTGTACTGATAAAGTGTTTCCACGTCTGGGATCTCATTCCCCAAAAAGTCCATCATCCGAATGAGACAGAGCCCTAGCTCCTCTTTTGTGAGCACAGACTCTACCTCTAGATTCCCCTGTTTTTCAATCATGTTCTTTAAGTAAGACTCTTCTATCAAGTTTTGGTCCATAAGGAAGAGGATGGTCTTCTCAAGGGTTTTATCCCATATTTTATAGCTTTCTCGATACCTCGAGATCATTTCATAATACTTTGTGTAAAGTCCCCCAAGCTTTTGAATGTCCTCTTCTGTCGAGACACTCACAATGGGTTCTTTATATCCCACCAGCTTGGCCATCACCTTTAGAAAGTAGGGCTTTGTGATCTTTTCCTCTGGTTTGTACATCCCATCGCTGGTCCCAACCAAAACCCCCTCTTCTGCAAGCTTATAAATCGGATTATAGGCGTACTCATAACGGTCTAGATCCGCGAAATAGACCGCATAACTTTTGGTATTTATGAACAGAATAAGACAGATAAGAAGCATGACTTTCTTCATAATTTCCCTCAATCATTTTTACTAAAAAGATTTGACAAAGAATAAGCTAAATGTTATACTACTCTACAGTGAGTCTGGAGAAATACTCAAGAGGTCGAAGAGGTACCCCTGCTAAGGGTATAGGTTGCGAAAGTGACGCGCGGGTTCAAATCCCGCTTTCTCCGTAAGAAGCTAGTAATAGCTTTTTTTCTTTGTCTATTCTTTTATCGGTTTTCTTTTTTATTCCTTCTCCTATCTTATACTATTTGAGTAAATAAGTAAATCTTTTTGTTCGTTTATGCAGGAAGCCATTAGTTGAAAGGTTAACCCTATTTTGATTTATTTCGTGGAATTGAATATTTCCGTCCCGCGTTTTTTCATAATTTCGGGAGCGGCGTAACCGCACCTAATTTATAAAGTCAAAAAAATAGAAAATATCCCATTCTATTTTAGAAGTTAAAAATTTATACATTTTTTATATATGTTCATTATTTATGCACATATCTCTTATTTTAAAGTATTTCTGATTTTTATATACTCATGTGTTATTTAACGCTCGCATTCTGCTTAAATCCCATTTTTTCATATAATTTTCGTGCAGGAAGAGCGGAATCAAGGCAGGTTAAATATAATGACTTGTACCCATTTTGTTTTGTATAGTCAATGACATATTCAAACAATGTCTCAGCAATTTTCTGTCTTCTATGCTCTTTCAACACACATACATTAAATATCTCAATAGATGGTTGAAATGAAAAAGTGAACAAATGAATTCTATAAAAAGTTATGCTTCCTACTATCTTATTTTCTAGTTTTGCAACTATAATAGTATATCCATCATCGCTTTTATACTTTTCTTTGTATACTTCTAAATCATTGCTAGATTCAAAAGACTCATCTATTAACTTCTTATACTCAGCTAATTCAGATATTTTAAGTTCTTCAATTTTTAACATGAATCACCTCTAATTACTCTATAAATTCAATTCCGTTCTCTTCAAAATGCGTCTGGAAAAATAATTAACTAAATTTTATATTCTATAATTTTTGCATTTCTAATCTTTTCGTATCCGCATACTGACTGTCATTTCATGAAAAACGATTATCACTTTTTTATGATTTTCATATTTTTTTTAAATAAATCTGGATCATTTTTGGCCAAATCTCTTTCAATCGGATTATCTAAGGTGACATAGTGATACGGATGCTCCACCTCTAGATGAACGAGCAGCGCGGTCGTGCCCCCCCGCCTTATCACGTGATCATGTGAGTGATAAATTTTGGCTTCCAAGCTTCTTTGAATATATTGATTCATTTTTTTTCCTTTATGCAAAAATGGAGTTGTAATCCATTTTTGCATAAAATGGTGGTTTTGTCAATCCTATTTACCAAAAAAGGACTGGTCTGTGATTACAGAATCCAATCCTTTTTATATTACCTTTAATTCCTTTGTGTTTCACCTCCGCCAATATCTGTCAAGGCCGTATTCTTGATATCATACCAGAATACTTGACCGTTTACTCCAACGGAGTTCTTCTTTTTACCATATACCGTTGTCTCCATCTCTCCAGTCCTGGTCCATCCTGCTCTTGGCGTGTAGTTCATACCAAGTGCTGTGGTTCCATTTTTGTTTAGTTTTATTTCACTGAATACAACTGCAATTTCTGATCCTGTAAATGGTGTGCTGCTATCATAGGTGAACTTTGCGGTCGCCGGTATAAAGTAATTAAACTCTAAAGAGTTATATTGCGTTACTTCAGTCCCGATACGATGGCCTACGGATGCAGTCTTTGTAATCCATTGAATGAATGAGGATGGATTACTTGAAGATCCTTTTACATATTTGAATGATTTATATCTACCCAATGCTGTTTCACCTGGCACTGTCAGATTTAGCTTTTTATAAGCCGATCCCACTTTACCATACAAGTCTACTGTGATCTCAACACTATCTCCATTGTCTTTACCATAACCGATGGTATTCATTCTAAAGTCTACTCGATAGCCAAGTCCAATGGCATCACTGATCTCGTTTTGGTAAACCGCCATCGTTGTTGGGTAAGCTGGTTGCGTAGGGGTAATCTTCGTACTTCCCCACTTTATGTCATATACCTTTGTAATGGCTAGTGTTGCTCCCACATCTTCTGTCTTTGGAACAAATCCGATGACGAAGATTTCGATTGCGGGTTGTTTTACCGGTTCTGAAGGATTCGTTAATTCTGGTGCATCATTTCCCGTTTTTGGATTATATGGCACAACCCCTGGATTGGTCGTAGGCCCTGATCCCCCTGAACCAAACTCAATCGCTGAAATGGTTTTATTTCCAGCAACGTCTGTGGCTGTGATTTCCAGAATACCTCTACCCCCTTGTTTTACAACATCTGGCATCAGAATGGATCCACTTGCAATCACCTTGTTCTCATATCCTGAGATAGGCACTTTATTTGCATTCTTCCAGGTGTAGGTTTGCGTATTGATTCCAGACAGGGAGTTTTGATATGCCCAATTTTGGTCCTCTATCTGTACCTTTATCCTATCGTTTCCATTGTCAATGGATTCCTGTGTGATTTCCCATCGGCCATTGGCCCATGTAAACCCACTATCCGTCATTAAGTAGTTAATCACTGGTGCTTTTTTATCAATATACACCATCACACTTTGACGTGAACTGTTTGGTTCACCTTCAATGTAGTTAGGGTCATATTTATTAGTGCTGCCTGGATCAACTAGCCACTTTGCATTATCCTTTCCGACAATATCTATTCGGTAGATCCCTGATTCTCTAAAGTTAAGGGTATGGGCTGCTCCTGTATATACCCCTGTTTGTGTGAATGCGGTTTGGGTTGCATTACCAACCTTATATACCGTAACCGTTGAAGCTGCAGAGTCCACACCTGATCCACCAGTATCTGTAATACTAATATTCAGTGTAACATCTTGATTTGTCCAACGATTTGGATTGCCCGTAACCGTTATTTCAGGCGGTTCTTTATCGATTAGGTATTCTCCTGATGTTCCTGTGGCTTGATTTGTAGCCAATTTATGCGTTCCTGCAATTCCAGCTGTTGAGCTACAAGTATTGCCGGTTGTATTATAGGTATAGCTTCCGATTCCATATAAGGTGGTTCGATTTGTTACCGTAACCTTAGAAGTTGTATTGGCTGTTCCTCTGTTAAAGTCTCTTACAGATAAATTTGCTCCAGCATTATTTATAAGTTTAACAGCAATTCCATTATCTGCAACTTTTACAGCTACATTATTGTGAGAAATGTTACAATATTCTCTCCCATCTGAAGTTGTTCCCTTAGGGCTTGAATTACCATGTGAACAGTTGTTTCCATGAGAATTGTCATTACAGCTGGAACTTGTTTTTCCGTGTGTACAACGATCAAATGGTCCAGAACAACGTGATATTACATGATATCCTGTATATCCATGAGAACAGGTTCTAGCTGGTCCTGCACAGGTACCCGTTTTAACCCCATTTGTCATGATGTCATGAGAGCCGGTTCTTCCGTGTGAGCAGGTTGATGGTGGTCCATCACAATCATTCGTTACATGGGAACTAGAATTTCCATGTGAACAATATCTATAGGATCCCGAAGGACATGGGTAGTAGTGTAGCCCTCTGCCTGCACCGTGTGTCGAACAAGCTGCCGAAGCCTTTGTGGTACACACATCATCGTACCAACAAACACCATCTGTTTTTGTTGAAGGCGTTACCTTTACGGTGACATCTACATTTTCTTTTGTCCAACTGGTCACCCTGTGTGGAATAAATACAAGTCCAGCTGTGCTTGGTTCCACCAGTTTATCCAGATAGGTAATTGTTAATGTATAGGTTGTATTTCTAACAATGTTGAGTGGTCCGACCTGTGTCGTTCCGCTGAATGATCCCGGTGTTAGGGTCAGACTGCTAATGGATTTTCCGGTAATACGATCCAAAATATCTGTAATCTTGCTTTGATCATATACTTTATTTCCGAGAACAGTTGGTATGTTTTCACTAACTCCTACATAAGTGTTGGTTGCAACTGGTATAATTACGTTTGGTACGGTCTTAAGCGTTGTACCCGATGACAATTTATATACCACATTTAGGAGTGCCGTGTCCCCACCTGCCCTTGTCATGTAAACGACAAAGTTGTGAGTTTCATTGGTACCCAGTACAGCTGGAACCGTATAATTTTTTCCTGTGATTGGTGTTGTGGTGACAGCACCCGAGGCACTGGTCTTCACAAACTCCATCTTGGAGAAGCTATACTCACCCCAGTTGGCTGGTTTCTTTAATGCGAGTTCTGCTTTTTCCTCTGTCTTCAGATCCGAGTACCATTGGCTATAGGATACACGTGGTGTATCGATGCCGCTATCAATGCTTAGGTTATACCGATTAGCAAAGATGGTGTATCTACTTTCAAATTGGGTGTCATAGGTAATCTTAACTTGTTTATCTGTTTCTTCTACATTACCTTGGAAGAATTTATAAGTAAGTTGTACGTTCTTTGAGAACTTTTTAAATTCGAATACAATTTGTACCTTTTTCACATTTGCATCATTAATCGCTTCCATGTTCACACCATATGGTGCATTGGCTCCAATCGCCACTTTCGGTGTGATTTCCGTATCTGACGCATTAAACTTAGCAATATACATATCTTTAAAGATGTATCCGTCAAACCTTGCGAGCGTACTTGTATACTCTGCTCTTTGTGCATCATTAAAGAAGCATGTCCAAGAGGATGTTTTTGGATTTGGTCCATAGTACGGTGCATGTAATACCGCATCCCCTTTTTTGATACTAAATGGTTTCATTAAAATGCTTTTACTAGCATCTAATTTTACTTCATATCTTTCAGCTGTTTTTTCTGTGCCATCTAAGAAGAATTTATACACAACCGAAAGCTCAAAATCTATTGTGTTATAGGTCAATGTTAAGTCATAGGTTTTCCCTGTTTCAATGGTCACATTTGGTATAACACTTGCTTGGACTGTAGTAGGTGTCCCCCCTACCTTCACAATTTTCATTTCTTTTACTGCTTTTCCTTCTAGTTTACTCTTAAATCCTGCTATTTTAGTCGCATCTAGATAACTTGTGTCATTACCACTAACCGTGTTATCTGAGTTTACCTTAATGCTTCCCCCTGTCATAGAAGGAATGTCAAGACCGGTTACTCTACCCATCTCAGTATTATTACCGCCATCCATATAGATGATATTTAATTTAGCTGTATTCTTTTTAAGGTATACTTTTAAGGTATATTTAGTACCTGATTGGAGAGTTGAATCTATTAAAAACGGACTGTTTGTTACCTCCTTTCCGGGTTCTAATTTCATAGATTTAGTTTCATAGATAGGTTCTATTGCCGGAACCGTGTAAGAAAGTCCTTCTCCGCTAACTTCATAATCCTTTGATGTGCCTTTATTAGCCGGAATGGATAAGTCTACTTTCCCCGCCCCAATTTTGGCCGGAATAGAATGCAGCACTTTATTGTTATCATCTGTATCTATATATTCTATCGTAAGATCTACTTTTCCCTCATCTGGTTTAATATCCCCATTAATGGTTTGATACTGAACTCTTCTAAATATATGTCCTGTTTTTCCTAGCCAAGCAGGAGATAATGAAGAAGTAATCTCTACTATTCTTCCTACATATTTGGCCATCGTCTGATCCAAATCCAACCCTGGTGCAGGATCCGGACTGTGCAAGTAATACCTTAGAAAACTTCTAAAATTAGGACTTCCTGCTAAACTCGGAACACCATCTAAGTTATCATCAACAGTCTTTTTTATTGTACTTGCGATGCTATCTACTGAAAAATTTCCAAACTTATTGTCCATCCTATATTCCCGTATATATTTAGGTAAATAGTTCAAGTAAGTATCCATTGAATTTACTACAGGACCCCCCGATACTTTCATCCCTATTTTATAGATACAATAAGCCCTTAAGTCAAATGCACCATTGTTAGATACAACATTATAATTTTCACTTTTCTTTTCACTTGATTCTTCAAAATACCTTGTTAAGTTTATGTCCTTATATTCCCACCCGGCAAAACCTTCTTTCGGGTTTGATTTTATAGATAGATTGGTAAATAAACAGCCATATATTGTTTTTGTACTGGCAACTTTATTGCTATTAAACAAATCTGTTATCCAATCATCATAACTCGTGCTTCCTCTCGGGTAAGCTTGTTCTACCACGCTTGTTATGTTATTATTATCCATCGCTTGCTTAATATACCCGGCCACCGTTGTCCAGTCCGTGGTGTATTTCTCCAAATCTGCTTCAGTAGAAGCTGCAAAAGAGTCTATGTTTTGATCTGTTCCTGCAACATATTTTGTACTACAAAGCGTATATGTATATTCTTTGTTTTTATAACTTGCAGAAAATTTATCCCCCACTAATTTTAGTTTTATCTTATAATCTACTTTTACCTCACTAAGTCCCCCGAAAACAGTTTTTAGCCCTCCACTATTTCCACTGTATTCGATCCCAGAAACTTCTGGAGTTGTCCTGTTTGTGGCTTCATTAATTGTGCTATTTGTAATAATAAATGTTACGATAAACATTAAAGAAAGCAAGATTTTCAATGTGTTTCTATTCATCATATCCACCATCCTTTCCTTCTATAAGTTCTATATGCCTAACTATTACATATTTTCCGCTTTTATCTTTTGTAATTTCAACCTCAACATTTTTAACATCCTCTTTTGATTTAAAATCTGTTGCACCGTAGTCCTTATATTTTAATGTAACTTTCCCTCTGATCTTTATCGTTCCTTCACTAGATAGATAGATCAGATTTTCATCTGTTTCAAAATATGGAACAATTTTTTCTGTTGCACTCTCTAATGCCTTAGAGATCAGGTTGGATTTTCTTAATGATAAGATCTGTCTGTTTTCTTCTCTTTCTGTGCCAAATAGTTGTGTAAATAGTTTATCAAACTCGTTTCTTTCTTCTATAAGCGCTTGTGCATCCAGATTATAAGCAAGCTGTTGTACATACTTTTTAGTCATCATAATGATGTTGATTCCATTTGTCTTTTCGATCTCTTTTACTCTAGTTAAAGCTTGTCCAAAATCTGTCGCCTTTTCTTCGCTTACATAATTATTATTTTCTATCGTCATGATAATGCCATCTCTGTCAAAGCTTTTTAACTTTGTAAGTTCTTCTGCTGTCAGTGTTTTGGCAAATGCTCTTTTATTTTCATTAACCACCCTACTAATGACTGCCACAGATTCTGCTCTTGTTAGTACATTTTGTCCTCCAAAAGTCCCATCTGTATAACCTGTTATAATACCACTGTAATATGTCTTTAGTACTCCTTCTTTATATTCCTCCCCTATTTTGTCGTAGTCTTTAATACTCTTCTTAGCCAACTTGTATCCTTCAAAATATGGACTATATGTTACTGCTCTTTCTATAATTCCCGCCATTTCTTCTCTTGTAATTTTGCTCTTATAGGAATCATATTCTCCTATTTCCTTCAGCAATCCTATTTCTACTGCCTTATCTATGTAGTTCACCGCCCAATATGTTTCTGCATTTTGTACATCTGTATGTCCTAACGCTGTCACCATTAGTTTAATAAATGCATCTTGGGTTAATTGCTCTTCCGGTCTAAAGGTTCCATCCGTATAACCATTCACAATTTTTTTATCTAGCAATATTTTTAGGTCATCTGCATACCATGCATTGGTTGCTACATCTTTGAACCCAGTTTCTGCTTTACTACTTATACAGGCTACCAGGATCAGCACTACTGTAAAGCTTAAGATACAAATGATAGAATTTTTCATAAACTTTCCTCTCCTTTTTTAAGAATATAAAATACCTTATTTTATTATACTATGATTTTACATTTTTTGCAATGATAATACCAAAAAAGGTGGAAAATTTATGTAGTAATAATGAAAAAATATGCATAAAAAAATGTTTCTAAACTAAGTTTAGAAACATTTACTTCTTTTAAATCTTATTCTAGTTCGAAGTCCGGATTATACTTCTCAAACATCTCAGTCTGCATAGCAGTAGGCTGTAACTCCTCCGGCAATTCCACTTCAATTCTTGGATAAGAAGGTTCAATAGGTCGATGCATCATTGCATATGTATTAAAATCTTGTGGATATTCTCCAAAAGAACCCATACTCGCTTTAATCCCTTTTAATGCATTATGGTAAGGTTCAACTTTATCAGCTATCTCTTGATATCTTTCTTCACTAACCAATTGTTCGAATTTTCCAATTTTAAATTCCGCAAACCTAATCTCAGCAGGTACTTTTACTGTCTGGAATTCGTTATATGGTATTGTTCTATCTATATCAACTACAGGGACCCTTTCGCTAGAAAGTTCTCCATCTTTATAATAGTACATTGTTATCAGGATAAAATCATTATTAGTCTTTCCATTCTTATAGTTCTTCTCAAATATATCCACCTCTTGGCCAATCAGCTTAAACATTTGCTCATGATTGGCAGGGTTTAGGAAGTCATCAATGTTATATGTAACTCCGTTAAAGGAGAATGTTTTTGCATTGCTCTTTCCTTGTGCAGTGCTCTCATGCAGGTCTGCTAGTTCTTTTGGAAAGTTCATAACAGACTTGTAGTAATCACTTTCATCCATGTTCATGAATACATTTAACTTCTTGCCTACGCCTATATCGATATTTCCGATGAGCAGTCCCAAATAACCCGCAAACTCTACTTTACCGAGCCCAGCAGCCTCAACAATCCCTCCCATTAACAACGTATTTTCATATACACTGATTGGATTCTTTTGTCCTGACTTTCTGTTTGCTAGTCTAACGCTAAGGTTCGAAGTAATGCTTGTGTTTTCGGAGCTTGAATATTTTTCAAACTCATAGTTATTATTAAGCCATGTTTTGATTCCTCTTAAATCTAATCCATAGTTGTTCTTTATCTCTTTTACAATTGCTTGTAAATTTTCATCCAGACTCTTTGCTTCCGCATCCGTCATATATCCGGTAGAAGTCATGCTGTGCTCTCTTCCATTTTTAATTGTATAACTAATATTTGCATATAGTTCTTTATCAAACCCTTTTAGCTCTCCAGGACTCAGTGGTTTTCCTGTCGGTGCCTGTGATGGTGTTGGCGTTACCACTGGTGCTTGTGATGGTGTTGGTGTTACCACCGGTGTTTGTGATGGCGTTGGTGTTACAGGTGGTTTCGTCACAGCTGGTGGTGGCGTTACTGGATTACTAGGTGTAACTGGAACCTTACTTGGGCTCACTTCTACACTTGGTGATGGTGACACCTCCGGTGCATTGCTTGGTGACGGGCTTGGCGATACAGAAGGACTCGGAGATACTTTATCTACGATCTGTTCTGGATCCTTTATAATACTTGATGGTATCGCACTTGGTGGAGATGGTAATTCTCCCGCTGATGTATTGGGAAGTCCCCCTGGCATATAGGTTTGAGCTGGCTTACAAGCTCCTAAGCCTCCAAAAAGAAGTGTGGATGCCATTAATACAGCTGCTGCTCTTTTTCTTGTATGTCTCATTTAATCCCTCCTTATAAAAAATTTGTCTTTTGTATGTCTCTATTACCTAGACAATATCACAAATTTTCCCAAATGTCAATCCTTTTTGGTAAATTTTTACAAGTTTTCGCTTTTTTATATGTGCAAAGAAACGCAGATCTCTCACCCGCTTCAATATAAATACTATTCTTATCTTCTTTCCATTATGCCTGTTTCGTCGTAATCAGAATCCCGTCTCCCGCTGGAACCAAACAGGTCTTATAATCCTTATCTTCATAAGCCCCCTTAATTAAGTCTCTCATATTTCGATGAATCGTCCTGAATCTCCTATGGACATCATACCGATCCTTTGCTACCATTCCTTTATAGAGCACATTGTCTGCCACAATCATTCCGCCCTCTGCCAATAGCCTTTTGCTCTCCTTCATAAAAATTGCATAATGAGACTTTGAGGCGTCAATAAAAATGAAATCAAACTTTTCCTCTAACCCCTTTAGAGTATCAATTGCTTCTCCCAGGATGATTCCTATCCTATCCTCTAGTTCAAATTGTTTGATATTCTTCTTGGCATTTAAACACATCCAGTCATCCCGTTCAAGCGTTGTGATCATCGCCTCCTTTACCTCGTTTGCCATCAAGATGCTGGAAAAACCAAAGGCGGTCCCAATCTCCAGAATCCGCTTTGGTTTTTTTAAACTCAATAAAACCCTTAGTAGGTGTATCACATCCTTTTTAATAATCGGAACCTTCTCTTGAGTACATCGTTCTTCAAGCTCTTTTAAGTCTCCCTCTAACCCCAGGTCAAAAGAATCCATATATTCTTCGATAAAATCGTACACAATCTCTTTTTTGATCTCTTTCATCTTTCCCTCTACATCACCAGTGTCATCTGATTAGACTCTGGCAACCCTTTCAATAGTCCCATCCTAATTAGGAGTTCCAGCACCGTTTTATTGGTTTTTGTCCTGTCTTTAAAATCTTCAATCGAGGTGTATTCCCCCTTCGTCTGCTCTTCCTCTATCTTTTGTGCCACGGAGTCCCCCAGTCCTGCTATGGTCATAAAGGATGGCATAATCTTTCCCTCTATAATCTTAAACTTTTTCGCCTTGGATCGGTATATATCTAGCTCCACAAAATCAAAACCTCTCGCATACATCTCCTGCACAATCTTCATGTCCTTTAAGGTTTCCTTTTCCTTTGCCGTGATCTGTTTATTCTTTTCCTTTTCCTCATACTCTTTAATATTTAAATTTAGCCTATCTTTGCCCTGACACATCAGCTCATAATCAAAGCTTCCCGCCCGAACACTAAAGAAAGCGGTGTAATAGTCCAGTGGATGGTATACCTTAAAGTAGGCAATCCGCCAAGCCATCATCACATAGGCCACCGCATGGGCCTTCGGGAACATATACTTAATCGTCTTACAACTATTAATGTACCAGTCTGGAAGGTTTCCGTTTTGTTTCATTGCCTCCTCCCACTCCTCGGTGAGTCCCTTTCCCTTTCTCACACTCTCCATGATCTTAAAGGACATCTTCTTATCCATCCCCTTACTAATCAAAAAGAGCATGATGTCATCTCTGGTGGAGATTACCTCCCGAATAGTGGCCTTATTGTTTTTAATCAAACTCTGCGCATTGTTCACCCATACATCGGTTCCATGCGAAAGTCCGGAGATCCGAACCAAATCCGAGAACCGTTTGGGCTTCGTATCCTTCACCATCTCAATAACAAAAGAGGTACCAAACTCTGGAATGCCGAGTGTCCCCACCGTACATCCCCCGATGTCCTCTGCCGATATTCCAAGTGCTGAAAGATCATTAAATAAACTCATCACCTTGGAATCATCAAACGGAATCGTTTTGGCATCCACCCCTGTTAGATCTTCAAGTAGCTTGATCATCGTGGGATCATCATGGCCCAGAATGTCAAGCTTTAACAGGTTCCGATCAATCGAGTGGTAATCAAAGTGGGTGGTTTCAAGTGAAACCGTGTCATCATTTGCGGGCCACTGGATCGGACAAAACGCATAAATCTCTTTATCCTTTGGAAGCACCACAATACCACCGGGATGTTGCCCCGTTGTCTTCTTCACCCCCACACATTTATTAATCAGCCGTTGTACCTCTGCTCGGCTCACCGTCATGTCCTTTTCCTCAAAGTACTTCACCACATATCCATAGGCGGTCTTATCCGCCAGTGTACCGATGGTTCCTGCCCTATACGCACGACCCTTTCCAAAGAGTTCCTCGGTATATTGGTGGGCCTTGGCCTGATAGTCACCCGAAAAGTTGAGATCAATATCCGGTTCTTTGTCTGCCTCAAAGCCCAGGAAGGTCTGAAACGGAATGTCATGCCCCAGTTTTTCCATCTGCTCTCCGCAGTGTGGGCAGCTTGCATCTGGCAGATCACATCCCGAGTTGCCCACAAAACTCGTCACCATCTCTGAGGTGAAATCTGCATATTTACAAGCGGGACAAACGTAGTGTGCCGGAAGGGGGTTGACCTCCGTAATCCCTGCCATCGTGGCAGCAAAAGAGGAGCCAACCGATCCCCTGGACCCAACCAGATATCCATCCTCATTGGACTTTCGCACCAGCTTCTCCGCAATAATATAAAGCACCGTATATCCATTATGAATAATCGAATTGAGCTCAATGTTCAATCGGTCTGTAACCTCACTGGGTGGATTTTCTCCATAAATTTTCACCATGTTTTCATGACAGATTTTCCGGAGATCCTCCTCACTATTTTCAAATTGGGGAGTGGCTTTCTCCTCTGAGAGTGGGCTTGTGGGTTCAATCATCTCACAAATCCGGTTGGTATTCTCCACCACAATCTCATACGCCTTTTCCTCTCCTAGGTAAGAAAACTCATCCAACATCTCGCTGGTGGTTTTTAGGTAGAGGTTGGAGTCTCTGTCCCCATCCTTAAACCCTTTCCCTTTTAAGAGAATCTTTCGAATCAGATCATCCTCCGGATCAATAAAGTGAGCGTCACTTGTAGCCACCACCGGCTTATTGTATCGCTCCCCAAGGCTCACAATCTTTTGATTCATCCTCTGTAAATCCTCACTACTCCCGATCATCCGATAGTCATCCTTAGCGTCTGAGATCATAAAGGCATTGTTGCCAATGGGTTGGACCTCTAGATAGTCATAAAACTGAACAATCTTTCGGATCTCCGCCTCATCCTTTCCGCCGAGGAGGGCAGAATACAATTCTCCCGCCTCGCAGGCAGAGCCCAGTATAAAGTGCTCTCGATGCAGATTGATCTCACTCTTTGGAATGATTGGATGCCTCTTGAAATATTTTACATGCGAATCCGAAACCAACTTATACAAGTGTGGGATCGCCGCGGTACTTTTGGCATAGAGAATCGCATGATAACTTTTTAGGTTTTTGGGATTCACATCCAGCACCTTGGTGTTCATCTCATCCACTGTCCGGACCTCTTTTTGTTCTAGGATCTCCACCATCTTTAAAAAGATGTTTGCAGTGGCCTCTGCATCATTCACCGCTCGGTGATGACCAATCAAAGAAACACCAAGGTGATCTGCCACCGTATTCAATTTATGATTTTTTAACTCCTTAAATAAACTCCTTGAAAGATTCACCGTATCAATCACGGTGGGATCAAACTTTACTTTCTGTAGGTGAGCAAAGTGTCTGATAAAGCTTGTGTCAAAGGGGGCATTGTGTGCCACCACCGCACTCTCTCCCACGAAAGATAGAAATGCGGGTAGAATGGTGTCCATGCTCGGCGCATCCGCCACCATCTCATCCGTAATCCCGGTTAGTTCTGTGATTCGATACGGAATCGGAACACCCGGATTCACAAAAGTGCTATAGCGGTCCACAATCTTCTTATCCACAATCTTGACCGCCCCAATTTCTGTAATCTTGTCCATGGACGGATTGAGACCCGTGGTCTCAATATCAAACACCACATAGCTTCCTGAAAAGTCTTGATTTTTGGTTCCTGTGGCAATCTTCCCCAGGTCATCTGCAATGTAGGCCTCCACACCATACAAAATTCTGACGTTGGTTTTGACATGCGCAGCCTCTGGGAAGGCTTGTACCACCCCATGATCCGTAATACCAATCGCTTTATGTCCCCATCTCTCTGCGGTCTTGATCAGTTCCTCCGCAGAGCACACCGCATCCATTTCACTCATCTTGGTATGGGCATGTAGCTCCACCCTTTTTGTTCCCTCATATGAATCCATACGCAACACAAATGGAGCCGCCTTTTCAATGTTTCTGGCCAGGATCGAATAGTCTTTGCTAAATGAGTCGTACTGGTAATTCCCCTGTACCTTGATGCACTTTGCACCAGATAGTTTGTCTTTGAGATCCTTTAGTTTCCCATTCTCGATA
>JAVBPT010000042.1:0-4976 GCA_031549455.1 Eubacteriales bacterium | reverse complement strand
GTTTTTGCTTGAATGAAAAAGTTTGTTTTTTATAAAAAAATGTTGTATAATCTCTATAAAAAAGGGGGCAAGATGGAAAAAGTAGCAATCTTAGACTGCGGGGGACAATACATAAAAGTGATCGATCGAAAAGTAAGAGAGCTTTTAGTGAATACGGATATTCTTCCTATACAGGTGGAGAGTAGTGTATTAAAAGCTTATCAAGCGATTATCTTATCTGGTGGGCCGAGTAGTGTTTGGAGCGAAGATGCACTTGGCTTTGATAAAGATTTGTTTGATTTGGGGGTTCCAATCCTTGGAATTTGCTATGGCATGCAGCTTATTACGGATCACTTCGGCGGAAAGGTTTCGCCTTCTGTTAAAAAAGAATATGGTGTAAATGTGGTTGAGATTGATCCGTCGAGCCCAATATTTACTGGACTAAATGAAAGTCAATGGGTCCTAATGAGTCACGGGGATTCTGTTCTCTCTTTGCCAGATGGGTTTAAGGTGATTGCTAAATCGGAGGGGATTGTAGCAGGGATTGCAAACGATTCTCAAAAAATATACGGTCTTCAGTTTCACCCTGAGGTGGATATGACACCCAATGGTAAGTCTATGTTAGAACATTTCTTACGGGATATTTGCCAGTTAAAAGAGGAGTACTTGTTAGAAGATCGAATTGAGACATCGATCAAAATGATTCGAAAAAAAGTGGGGGATCAAAAAGTAATGGTGTTGGTGAGTGGAGGTGTGGACTCTGCAGTGACAGCAAGCCTACTTCTTCGAGCATTGCCTGCTGAAAATGTTTACGCGATCCATGTGGATCATGGATTCATGCGTAAGAATGAAAGCGATCTTGTTTGTAAAAATTTGAAAAAGAGTGGGTTTAAATATCTGATCCGCGAGGACGCAAAGGAACGTTTCTGGAATGCTACAATCGAACTGGAAGGAAAAAGAGTCGGACCACTTACCCAGGTGGTGGATCCCGAGGAAAAGAGAAAAATCATCGGAGAGGTCTTTATCAAAACGGTGGAGGATGTGATCCATCAACTCGGACTCAATATGGAAGAAACCTTTATTGCTCAAGGGACACTTCGTCCGGATTTAATTGAAAGTGGTAATAAGGATGTGAGCAGTTATGCGCATATCATCAAAACCCACCACAACGATGTGGAGCTTGTAAGACGTGCTAGGGAAAAAGGACTTATTATCGAAACCAACTGGGATTGGCATAAGGACGAGGTGCGAAAAGTAGGTAGAATGCTTGGATTGAGTGAAGAGATTGTGGAAAGACAACCTTTTCCGGGACCGGGTTTATCTCTTCGTGTATTGTGTCATCACGCCCAATTAGCAGTTCAGCCAGAAGACAAAGAGAAGATGAAGAGATTGCTGGAAAAAACAGATTACAAAGGAACGATTTTACCAATCAAATCGGTTGGTGTACAAGGGGATGCCAGAAGCTATAAAAACCTTTCAATTCTCTATGGAAAGGGACTAAGGTTGGATTATGCTGTTGTTTCAAAACTTGCAAAGGAAGTAACGGATGAGGTGCATTCCATCAACCGGGTGGGGTATATCCTGAATCAGGAAATCATAGATGGAGAAGTAAAGTGTCATGAAATGTTGATGAATGATGAAACAGTTGAGTTGGTGCGGGAGCTGGATCATATTGTAACATCAAACCTGAGCAAAAAGATAAGTCAGTCGTTTGCTGTACTGGTTCCGATTGGGATAACAAAAAAATATTCTGTAGTGATTCGAACGTTTATGACCAGTGACTTCATGACAGGAAGGGCGGCTATCATAGGAGAAGAAGAGAGTGTAGACACTATAAAGAGGGTGATAAATGAGATAATGGGAAAATTTGGTGAACAGATTGAATTTGTGATCTATGATGTCACAAGTAAACCACCTGCTACCTGCGAGTGGCAATAGTATCAGGAATTAAACAAACACGCATTATTACTGAGTTTTTGTATTAGAAAAAGTTGAAATGGCAACATTTTGGCAACATATTTAAAAAAGCTAACTGATTTTAGTTGTCAGTCAGCTTTTCTTTTTGTTCTTATTTCATCAAGTTTTGTTTTGGTATTTTGCCATTCAGATTCAGGGTAATTATATCGCCAGTTGTTATATTCTTCTTGTGTGATCTTTCCATTTTTAAGTTTTTCTGCTTGCTCGTGCCATGCAGAAAGGAGAGGTGTAAGGGTATGATAAGATGAACTATTTTGATCAAGAGTGATGGAAAGCTGTGCATCACTTTTATCGATTTTAAACCCATACAGGTCTTCAAGTGCAAATAGTGTATGGATAAGACCATCGTAGCTATCAATGTCAGGAACAGATAGAGCCTCTGGTCTAACATCTAATGCCCTGGCAATTTCGTTGACCATTTTCTCTTTCGGGGTTCTGGCACCTGTTTCATATTGTGCCACACGAATATCAGCAGTCTTTTCCGGAAAACCGATAGCCATACCCAACCATTTTTGTGTTTGACCACGAAGATTACGTATAAATTTGATCCGTTCATTGATGGCCATAAGCGACAACTCCTAACTTATTTAACAATATTGTACTTAGTATAACATATATGTTTAGGAGAAGTCAAGATAAATTAAACAAATATGTTTAGTTGTTGCAAAGGGAGGAGGAGTAAAGGTGAGTAATAGTTTTATGAGGGTTGACGATGTTGCCAGAGAGTTAGGTATTCCCGATTTGAATGCTTTTAGTGAAAGAAGCTGAAATGCTCTGAATTTCTTGACAGATAGGGTTTAGAATGATACAATACATTGTAAAGATGGAGAAAAAATGAAATTTACTTATGCATTCGATGAGCACAATTTTGATAAAAAACTTTTAGGAAGTAAAGGGGCTAAATTACAGGTTATTCATAGTTTGGGATTTCCTACACCTGAAGGTTTTACAATCTCAACTATTGCTTGTAATGATTTTTTTGTAAATGGTATGTCCACAGATTTATCTGAAGAAATTATAGATAGTATTCAGCAATTGGAAATTAAAACTGGTAAAAGGCTTGGAAATGGGTTAACGCTCTCTATTCGTTCTGGAAGTTCTGTTTCTATGCCTGGAATGATGGAAACTATTCTCAATTTTGGAGAGAATGGTGAAACCTATGATGATGTAATAAAAGCAGTGTGTGAGGTGTTTAGTAGTTGGAACCTACCACAAGCACAGCAATATCGCATCTCTAATGGTATTAACGATAATTTAGGAACTGCTGTTACATTACAAGAAATGGTTTATGGTAATGCATTAGGCTATTCTGGTTCCGGTGTTATTTTTACTCGTAATCCTAACAATGGTAATAATCAATTTACAGGTGAATTTTTGCAAAATACACAAGGTGAGCAAATAGTATCAGGAAAACAAACACCTCTTGATATTAGCATTCTGCAAGAAAGCAATCAAGTTCTATATTTCAAATTAAAAAAATATGCTGAAGAATTAGAAAAATATTTTGGTTTTCCACAAGATATTGAATTTACTATAGAAAATGGAAAACTCTTTTTATTACAAACTCGTGATATTGAATGCTCCTCTGTTGCTCTTTGTAAAATAGTTGTTGATTTAGTCGATGAGGAAATAATTGATAAATGTAAAGCTCTCCAAAGAGTTGATTTAGAGCGAATTAAAAATAACGAAATTAATTATATTGTTCAACCGCATAAAGTGCAACCAATTATAAAAGCAACTCCTTCATCTATTGGTGCGACTTCTGGTGTAGTAGTAAGTTCTCAAACAGATAGTACTCCATCAACACCTTATATCTTGCAAATGGATACTTTAAACATTGATAATTTTAATTTATTTGAAAATGCTAATGGGATAATTGCGGTAAATGGTGGTTTTACTTGCCATGCTGCAGTTATGGCTCGTTCTTTAAATAAACCTTGCCTAACAAGCTCTTTACCCGTATGCGTAGGAGAGTATGTTACCATTGATGGAACATCAGGAGAAATTTTTTTAGGAAATTTGGAATTAAAATCTATAGGAGAAAATGAGAATTTGCAAATTCTAGAAGTTTGGCAAAAAGAATTAGGCGAATGTAAAACAAAGAACATTATACAAAGTCAGTATGAAACTCAGCAAACTACTCATCCTCAATCTCTACCCAAAACTAAGAAGGAATTGAAACCGATTGATGAGTTAGGTGTGTATATTCTAGATGACCATGCAGATTTATACGAACAAGATATAGTTGCAGGTAAAGTTCTCATTGCAAGCGATGTGCAAGATGCTTGGGATGATATAAAAAACAATGTAGAAAAAATTATTCAAAGTGATTTGATAATAATTGATCCTACTGTTCCTAACGGCGAGTCTATGGAAATATTAGAATATTTAACAGAAAAGTATCCTGAAATTAGTGATAGATGCGTTGTCATGACAAGTCAGCGCTTGTATGATTTATCTTTACCTGTAAAATATAAAGACAAAGGCTACAACTTTAATTTTGATGAAGATAAGGATAAAGCAACAGCAATTAACGATATCTTATCAGGATTAACAATGGAAAAACTAACTGTTATTTCTTCTCCAGAAGAGAGTAATCAAGAGAAGTTGCAAATTGCTATTTCACTTTTAAATGAAGCATATATTAGAGCATGCTTACTACATGCAAAAACTGATGGTTTATGGGATGAGGAAAAAGGTAATAATCAGTTATGGAATGCAGAAAGAGTTGGTAGAGAAATTGAGATGTGGCACGGCAATGACCCCAAAGCAATGATTGAAGTATATATGTCTTTAATAGCACGTAAGCATTCTATTGCTTTAAAAGATGATCCTGACAGAGGGTGCTTAGAACATAATTTTGTAAATAAAATTAAAGGTACAGTAATAGATGCATTTGGCAGAGAAGGAATGCGTGAACTAAATTATAGTGTTTTAATAGATTTGAAAGGTTTTGAGTATGCAGAATCCGTATTACATTTTGAAGAAGGGGAAGAATTGCGTAGGCAGTCAGCTGAATT
>JAVBPT010000048.1:0-6053 GCA_031549455.1 Eubacteriales bacterium | reverse complement strand
TTTGTTAAAATGCTCTTTTTTCATAAAATATGCCATTTTCAAAAATATTAGTTATAATCAGTGTTACAGAGCATTTTTTCGTCTTATCAACACAACCGTCTCCACGTGGCTCGTGTTTGGAAATAAATCAACCGGCTGCACCTTAATTACTTCATACCCTTTTTCACCAAAAAAAAGTAGGTCTCGAACCAGACTCTTGGGGTTGCAGGAAACATATACAATCTCCTTTGCCACAAACCCTGCTATCATCCCCACCGCCTTTTCTGCCACACCATCCCTGGGCGGGTCAATGATAATCACATCCGGTTTTTCTTCCAATTCCCCTACTGCTTGCGCTACATCTCCTTCTATAAAATGAACCGTATTCATTCCATTTAGAGTCGCATTTTCACTTGCCATTTGAACTGCTTCTCCCACAATCTCTATTCCGATTACCTTTTTGGCCTCTTTGGCTATAACCTGCGCGATTGTTCCCGTTCCAGAATATAAATCGAAAACGACTTTATTCTTTGTATCTTTTACAAACTCTCTCACAACGGTGTATAATCTCTCAGCCCCTTTTGTATTCGTCTGAAAAAAGGAAAAAGCAGAAATCTTAAATCTCAATCCAAGAAGCTCCTCTGTAATCGTTCCACTCCCATAAAGTAGGGTCATTTCTTGACATGAGACAACATCTGACACCTTATCATTTATAGAATGGACAATGCTGACCAACTTTCCATCATAACTCTGCTCCATAAAACGTTCTGCAAGCTCTTTTATCCTATGTTGACCACTGTTTGTTGTAACAATATTTACAAAAATCTCTCCCGTATTCTTTGCCTTTCTCACCACAAGATGTCTTAAATAACCCTCATGAGAAAATTTATTATAAAAAGTGAGCTCTTTTTCTCTTGCATATTCAAGGGCAATAGATAATAGTTGATTAAAATCTTTATCTACAATATTACATTGATCCACTTTGATAATGTCATGCATACTATTTCGTCTATGGAGTCCCAAAACAATTTCACCGCCTTTTATCTCATTACCAAAAGAAAACTCCATTTTGTTTCGGTAAGCGTATTGTTCCGGAGAGGCGATGATCGGAAGAAACTCTTGATAAGGCACTCGATTCCATTCAAAAATATTTTTGACTTGCTCCTCCTTCATCGCCAGTTGGTGGGAGTACTCTAAGTGTTGGTATAAACACCCACCACACTTCAAGAAGTGAGGGCATTGACTTTCCACCTCCCCTTCTCCTTTGGAAATTACTTGTAGCAGTCTTGCCTCTGCCCTATTTTTCTTTTTCTTTGTAATTCTTACCTCTACCTCTTGTCCTTTTAATACATTCTCTACAACAATAGACTCCTCACCATTTATTATAATTCCACGGTTCGGAAAATTTACAAACTCTATCTTTCCAACAATTTGATCTCCTTTATTCATTTCTAAATCCCTCTATCTTTGCTTTTTTATATCCCTCATATTTTTTCTCTTCTATCGCTGTCCTGATTTCATCCATCAGATGATTATAGAAATATAGGTTGTGTATCACACAGAGCCTCATTCCAAGCATCTCCTTTGCTTTTAAAAGGTGCCTTATGTAAGCCCTGCTATAGCGCGTACAACTCGGGCAGTCGCATTCCTCATCTATTGATGTATCATCTAATAAATATCGCTCATTAAACAGATTTAACTTCCCCTTGTTTGTATAGACATTTCCGTGTCTACCATTCCTGGCCGGAAGAACACAATCAAAAAAGTCCACACCTCTTTCCACTGCCTCCAGAATATTCTCAGGCGTCCCTACCCCCATTAGGTACGTTGGCTTATGCACCGGAAGACAGGGAACAGTTTCATCCAGAACTCGGTACATTGCTTCATGTGTTTCCCCTACTGCAAGACCGCCTATTGCATACCCATCCAAGTCTAAATCACTAATCACTTTGGCATGATTTTGTCTAATATCCGTATAGACTGCACCCTGGTTGATTCCAAAAAGAAGTTGACTCTTATTTATGGTATCTTCCAGTGCATTTAATCTGCTTATTTCTTCTTTACATTTTATAAGCCATCTGGTGGTCCTATCCACCGAGTCCTGTATATAGCTTCGATCTAATGTGCTATCTGGACATTCATCAAAAGCCATCGCAATGGTTGATCCAAGATTAGACTGAATTTTCATACTCTCTTCCGGACCGATAAACAGCTTTCTCCCATCTACATGGGACGAAAAATAAACACCCTCTTCTTTTATCTTTCTAAGCGAATTTAAAGAAAAAATCTGAAATCCACCTGAATCTGTAAGAATTGGCTTATGCCAACTCATAAAATGGTGTAACCCTCCAAGTTTTTTGATTACCTCATCTCCCGGCCTCACATGCAAATGGTAGGTGTTGGATAGTTCGACTTGGCAGCCTATCCCATTCAGGTCTATCGAGCCGAGAGCCCCCTTAATGGCAGCCTGTGTCCCCACATTCATAAAAACAGGCGTCTCTATGACGCCATGTACTGTATGAAGTCTACCTCTTTTTGCCCTACCATCCATCTGTAATATCTCGTACATGTCTTCCACCAACTTTTTCTTCATTATAACAGAAAAATATTGCATTATCTATATTTTTATAAAAGAATATTCATTTTAGTCCATGCAACAACGAGCCTATTTATCATATATTTTTAGTAGAAAAAACTATTGGAGTAAATATGAAACACGTTTGGGTATTTAATAATAGTACAAATAGATTAGAGAAGCATTATTTGTCATTAAGTGCTCCCATGCCATACGTTCAAAATAATGCATTAACCGTTAGAGAGTTCACAAGCAATAGTACCTCTCCACTTGTCTGGAGCGATAAACGTTTCCTAGAAACGTTTAACGCATTTAGAAAATATTATGCAAGACCAATTTATGTGGGATATGCCTACAAGAGAATATGGGAAGGTGGACACACTGGTCAAAGTCAGCACTACGCAGGTGGTGCATTTGACACAGGACAAAATGGCACTGCTGCCACAAGAGCTACTCTACACAGATCAGCGGTTACATTCGGAGAATGGTCTTATGTAGAACCTCTTTACCTAACCCCTACATGGGTACATTTTGACAAAAGACTCGGCCCACCCGCAAATGGTGTGGCTGGATACCCTCTTGCAAAATCCGGATCACGAGGTGTATACGTTCTTATTCTTCAAGATGCGCTTAATGCAGTCGGATTCACCGGAAGTGGATTAGACGGCATCTTCGGAGCCGGAACTAGAAATGCTGTGATTCGATATCAAAGTGCTAGAGGGCTTACAGCAGACGGTATTGTAGGAGCAAGAACCTGGGATGTTTTAGCGAACGAAGCAAATGGGATAGGGAGAACTCCAACCGTCATACTTGTATAATGAAAAAGAGAATTCACTTTCTAAAATGAATTCTCTTTTTTGTAGCCTTTAAACATGCAGACTCTCAGCCATATTGACGCTGCACACGCTTTCCACTTTCCCATCTCTATCTAATCTTAATACATGCTTTCCATTTGAATAATAAATCATTCCCTCATCATCTATATCAAAATCCAGAACTCCTTGCTTAATAGAGAGCTGCCTATCTCCATCCAGCTTTATCAGTTCCCAACTAGAGGGAATCATTCCCGGATACCGCTCACCTTTCCTCCTGTTTTCCTCTATTGTTTTTTCTGCTCTTACCAGGTTCCCTTCTATAAAAATCTCCTCTTCCGATTTTTCTTTCATCTTTTCAGGACCGCCCCCTGCTTTCAGAGATTCCCCTGTATAACGCTGACTAAAGAAGTTTAACCAGGCAAATATTGCTCGAATAAGCCTTGGCAAAAATAGCAATGCATCTTTCATTCCGTCCTTCGGCCTATTCTCTATTTTATAAGGTTTCCTGATGCAATATAAACAACCTGCTTGATCCACTTTTGGTTTAATAAAGTCATACTGTACATCTTCTAGCAGATCCGTAATCTCACCCTTTTCTATGTCTAGTTTATAAATACCTCTATTTCCGACACCAGAAACGAAGCCATTTTGATGCTTTGCAAGACCCGCACTATCATAATAGAGGATATTGGGATTCTCTTTGTCCCAGCAGGGATTCTGATCGATACAATCTCCTTCTGTTAAAACATGATAATCCGTTTTATTTTTATCAAACAAAGCAATATATCTCTCTATTCCACCATAACTTATAGAGGCAGCGATTTTCTGAGTTTGCTTTTCAAAATCAATGGTACTCAGGTAAATATCATTTTGTCGTATTATGTGCCCTTCCTCCGCTTGTTCGTCCAAAACATCCTTTATATGTAGTCCAAATCCATTTGAATGATTACTTACATAAATAATCCCTCGTTCATCTAGCCAGCTAACCCCTCCCACTGATCCAGTGGTTTCCTCGCTCATATATTCAGGCATTCCTCCCATAAACTGGGCTCCCGATCCTGCTTTCTTCCATTTGTTCCTATTTTCAATCTCTCTTACACTCTTCTTATGCCTTTCAAGCGCTTGGCTTGTAAGCCAGACATAATCTTGATTTTCGCCTGTTATCCCCATTTTTCCTTCACTTAAAAACAAAACTTTCTTCACGCCAGTCTCCTAACTTGTCATCATTATACCATGCACGTTTTAAGAATAAAATAGCTTTTCCTAAATTTTCTCATACTCCATCACACTTCCGCAAAAACGGAATACTATATAAACATAGATTAATTGAAAAGGAGGAAACCATATGAATACCGTTGATTTTAAATGTAGCCAAACCATCCAAAATTTAGCCAAGGCTTTTGCGGGTGAATCCCAGGCAAGAACACGATATTTATTTTATTCTGAAGTAGCCAAAGAAAATGGATATCCAACCATTGAGCAAATTTTCTTAGAAACTGCCGACGATGAAAGAGGACATGCTGAGACGTTTTTTGATTACCTGACTGAAGGCGCAAATAATATCATACTAGAACCCTCTGTCCTTGTACCGGTTGCAATGGGAAATATTTCTGAAAATCTTTGCGCTGCTGCTCAGGGTGAATATGCAGAATGGACAGACTTATACCCCACTTTTGGTAAAATAGCAAAGCAAGAAGGTTTTGAAGAAATTGCTCGTTCTTTCTTCTCCATCGCCGAAGTTGAAAAAAGACATGACATGCGTTATCGGGACCTTTTAAAAAGGTACAATACTGCTACACTCTTCTCATCTGCTTGTGAAGCAACATGGCAATGTATAAATTGTGGATATCGACACAAAGGAAATAGTGCACCAGAAATTTGCCCAGCATGTAAACATCCTCAAACATTCTACACAATGGTCTGCGATTATATACTTTAATCTCATAAAAAAATATCTTCATGCAATGCATGAAGATATTTCCAAAGATTCTATTCGTCCTCCGCCATTCCCACGAGATCCTTATCCATATGCTTGGAATTACTAGCCCCCATGTTTTTGATTTCTTCTAATTTAGAAACCACATTCCCCTTTCCGTTAATCAGTGTGTTAAAAGACCTCTGATAACTATCCTTTGCCTTTTCAAGCTGATCCCCTGCCTGTTTAAAGGTTTCGATAAATACCACCAATTTATCATATAACAACCCTGCTTTCTCCGCAATGAGCAAACTATTCTTGGACTGATTCTCCCCCTTCCATATGTACCCAATCATCCAGAGGCTTGCAAGAAGCGTTGTAGGAGTAACAATGATAATATTTTTAGAAGCTGCAAAGTCAAATATTTTTTCATCCTTCATTAGAACTGCACTATAGATGCCCTCAAGAGGCAAAAACATGAACACAAACTTAGGTGTGTGAATTGGTAAATCCTGATAACGTTTCTCAGATAACGAAACAATGTGATTTTTAACCGACTGAAGGAGATCAGATAGCGCAGCATCCTTCTTGACATCCTCTTCTTCATTGATGTACCGTTCATATGCGGTTATCGATACCTTGGAATCCAGAATAATATATTTATCCTCGGGAAGTTTAATCATGTAATCCGGCTTTAAGTTCGTCCCCTCCTCGTTCGTCGTATTTACGCCAATTCCCTGCGTCACATATTCCGACCCTTCTCTCAATC
>JAVBPT010000064.1:0-2828 GCA_031549455.1 Eubacteriales bacterium | reverse complement strand
AATCGCAAAATTCTTTCCGTACCAAAAAAACGTATATCTTTGCACCCGCAAAAAAGGAGAGATGGGTGAGCGGTTTAAACCGGCAGTCTTGAAAACTGTTGTACTGTAAGGTACCGGGGGTTCGAATCCCTCTCTCTCCGCAAATAAGGCTGGAAATCAGCAAATTGCAGAATTAACACCCAATTTTACACCCAAGAATGTAAAGTTGGGTGTTTTTCATTTAGTAATCTTCTTAGGTTCAATAATAAATTCATCAGGCAAAATCTCATTCTCACTATCAACCCAAATAGTTGATGTTTCTTCCTCAATAATGGACTTTACAGATAAAACAGCATCTCCCTTAGTGTCAAAATTCTTAGCTTTCAGTTCCCAATGAATGTTCAACTGAGTTATTCCAAATTCAGGTTTAACAGCAAATGAAAAAATAGCTGTATCTTTTTGTATTAAATCTTTTTTTGCCTCTATCAAAAGGCTAAAATCATCATCTTTATACAAAAAAACCTCTTGACTTTCCCTTGCTTGACGATTTAGTTCTGCCCTCATTACGTCAGATAAAAGTGGGTTTGAAGTGTAACTACTATGATCATCAATCCCAATAATAGAACCTTCTTCAAAAGAAACATCAATTTTATAATCTTCCAGTGGAAATGTACCAAGGTTACTAATACAAAGTCTTATAGTACACCATTGGTAATTATAAGTTGTTTTTGAAAATGGGAACCCGATATTCATTGGCTGGTAGTTATTGAGTAAATCCATATCTAAATCTCCCCATACGCGATGTGGGATTTTGGGAGCCTTTACTTGATATTTCTTTATTTTCTTTATAAACTGAGGAAGTAAAGTGTAGGGATTTTCTTTGTTTTTACTTCTAATATCTATTGATACTTTATATGAGTCACTGAAAGGTAAATCATGTAAATACCAATTATATGTATTCTTGTTAGATTCTATCAAATCAACAATGTCCTCCCAAGAGAATATATCAATTGAAAAACATCCTTTATTGATGTTTTCAATATTTTTACCCCTTATATACGCTTCTATCTTTGCATCTTTATTCGCGGTAGTAACGAAAAAGAAAGATTTAAGAGGAGGGTTAAAGGTCAATGCCTTAGATATTTCATTATCTATTTCAGTATGCGTAAGTTGACTATTGGAATAATCATCCTTGCCTTTGCATTGAATCCCAAAATACTCTTTTTCACCTTTTGGCATTGCATATATGTCAACTCCATGTTGGTTCTGTCCTGTTCTCCCATGTTTTTTTATTGTAGAGGGGCATTCCCAGATTTCACCCCATAATCTTTTACATAAGGATTCGAAATCTTGCCAATTCTCAGGCTTTCTTAATTGCAACTTACCTTTCATGTTTTATATTTAAATAATGAATACAATATCTAAAATCTATTTGTTGGTTCTATTATTTTAACGCCACAATGGATTAGCCTCCACTCGGCTACCATCATCAGTAGAATATTCCTCTAAGGAATTTTCTCTACTCTGTATGCAGATATATATCATATCTTCATCCGAAGTATTACATAAGCTTCTTACTCCTTCTGGTGCAACTCTTATTACACTTCCCTCCTTGATGGGAAAGCAATCATCATCCACTTGATAAAAGCCGGAACCTTTTAATATTATATAGGTTTCTTCATCCTTGTTGTGAATGTGGAAATACCCTAACTCTTTGTTAGGAAGTAATAGTGAAAATGAAATTTCTGTGCCAGTGGAATTTGTTAATTCTTTAAGGAAAACTTTTCCGGTAACTGTTTTTCCATTTTTAGGATGAACGAAAGAATAATCTGACAAATCATTAAAACGACCGATATTAATTGCTGTATGATTTTTGTTTTCCGAAATTGTCTCTATTTGTTTCATATTTTTATATATTGATGTGTATAACAGTTTACACCTAAAAGTGGTGGCATCACTTATTAGATGCTAAAACAAATACCTGTTTTTCCGAATTATCATTAAATGCTTCATCTTCAAACCCTCCGAACTTGTGAATAATATTAAATCCAGCCCATTCCAGATATGAATCCAATTCTTGAGGGAAAAACATTCTCATATCACAATTTTGAATGGAATTAAACTCTCCATTGATATAATAATGCCATTCTATGCGATTAATCTGAGTCTTGTTTTCATATCGCATTGTCTGCTTTATAAGCACCTCTCTACCATCGGCAGTTGCATATGCGGCAATCTGCTTCTGCTCTTTTTCTCCTTCTACAATATATTGAATATTAGGATTAAAGCAATCTAACAGAAATAAACCTCCGTCTTTGAGGTGATTTCTAACAACATCCAATGCCTTAAATAAATCTTCCTTTTTATATAAATGATGGATTGAATTAAATGGTATGAAAATAAGGTCGAATCTCTCCTGTAAGTTTAATGCTCTAATATCTGCTTCAATGAAGTCAATTTTTAAGCCTGCTTCAGAAGCTTTTGCGTTTGCCTGTTCAAGCATTGAAGAAGTGTAGTCTACGCCACAAATATTGTATCCGTCCTTTGCAATGGGAATCGTAAGTCTGCCTGTGCCACAGCAAAGTTCAAGTATTTTAGCATCCCTGTTTTTCGGCAGCCAGTTTTTGTAAAATGGCAAATCAGACAGAAAAGTATTTAATCCGTCATAAATATTTGCATCATAAATCAAATCGCCGACTTTATAATCAGGTAACTACTCAGGTACTGTTCTACAGCATTTAGCCAAGCAGAGTAAAGTGGTAAAGACCTCCTGTCCGTTTTTGATCGTTGTATCAATAACAGAACGTATTTTGGCGTATTGGTCAGCTCCCTTGCCATCTTTATTTCGG
>JAVBPT010000030.1:0-11985 GCA_031549455.1 Eubacteriales bacterium | reverse complement strand
CGATTATCGCGGGGAAGTCCCTTCGAATTAATACAAGACTCTATGAAATTACACAGTACAAATCCAATACAAGCGATGCCATTTCCTGGTTAGAGCAAACCGAGACAAGTAGTAAAGGTCTTTATTCGATTTTGGATCGACTCAGAACACTGACGGAAGAATCGATCAATGAGCCTTTAACCGATGACGATCGATTAAAAAAGATTGTGGAAATGAAAGAGCTTAGAAGCTCTATCATACAAGAAGCCAATCAAAATGTGGCGGGAAGATATATTTTTAGTGGATTTAAAACGGACCAAAAGGTGATGTTTGATAAAAAGGAAAACAAAAGCTTTATTATAGAACAAAGCTTTAAATCGACCAACGGAAGTAAGATACAAGTGGATGAGATCAACAAGATTGATGTGTATTCTGTTAAGTTGGGATATAGTCAGATTGAAGAGGACGCAACGGTAAGAATTGGGGGCGAAACCTATAGTGCGACGGATCCGCAATGTAAATTGGTGTTTAAAAATCAGTCCGATCCGGATGCCTATCTCACACCAGAGGTGGAGAATGGACCTCCTCTTGTAAAAACGATTCATGTGATTAGAGAAACAGGGGAAATGATCTTTAATGAGGCGCACTTTGAAAGTATCTCGGATCCAATCAATGTGACTTATAAAAAGAATGGGTTTGTATCGGGGGATCTGAATCCGGTGCACTACTTTGACTCTTATGAGAAGAATGAGGTGAAAGGGGGTGTGCTTGGAGTGGTAGACGCGAACAATGAGATCACGCTGGGACACACTCGGGGAATCCTAGAGAACTCCATCCATAACCTGAGCATCGGAGGGGTTTCGGTGGTGGCGAATGGGGTGGTACAGGCGCCTGCAAATGTGATCTATACCGATTCAAATACGCCAGTGATTCCGGGACCAGATGATGTGATCATTGAAAAAGATACAGGAAAGATCATTCTGGGATCCAATTATAATCCTGGGGATACAGTCAGTCTGGATAGCTATTATGAGGCAAAAAGACCATCGGAGAACGAGGAGATCATGTTCGAGGTCAACCTAAACAACAAGATGACCATTAACACCCAAGCCAGGGATTTATTTACACTGGATATGATCAATGACATTGATATGATTATCAATACGGTGGAAAATCGGGATCGAAGCTTTGCGACCAAAGAATTATCTAAAATGTTGACAAAGCTGGACACCCATATGGGAAATGAGTTAAAAATCAGAGCGGCAATAGGAACCAAGGTAAATCGTGTGGATCTGATTAAAAACAAGCTAGATGAGGATGGCATTAACTTTAGGGTGTTAAAGTCGGAAAATGAAGAAGTGGATGCGTATGAGGCGGTTACAAATCTCAATAAGCAGGAGTTGGTATACAAAAATGCACTTTCTTCCATTTCTAAAATTATTCAACAAAGTTTGGTGGATTTTTTGAGATAAACGTGAAGAGAAGGTACACATTAAATGTGTACTTTTTTTTGAATTAGTATTGTTATTTTAAAAATTTAGCTTATAATAATAAAAAAGCATTGTAAAAAAGGAGAAGAGTATGATCGCGATTGCAACAGGATGGGACAAACTGGATGCTAAAACCGAAGAGGTCTTTTTGGCCAATGGGATAGAGGATATACAGGTTGTGCACTATAGAGAGTTTTTCTTGGAGCAAAGGTTTGATACCATTGTGATGAGCAAAAATTTAGTTGGGCATATCGAGCTTGAGTATCTATTTCTCAACCTGAGGGAAAACAATACCAGGGTAATCTATCTTACAAATGAGAGCGATAAAGAGGAATTAAAACTTTGCTTTATGTATGGTATTTATGACCTCGTGTTTGACCCAATTACACCAGAGCTTATATTAAAGATTTACGAAACTCCAAAAACATTTGCGGATGTAAAGAGGACTTTTTTGGCAATCAATGGACAGGGAGGCGAAAACACCAAGGCAAATGATGTAGACAAGCTCATGAAGATGAATAAGAATAGGGCTCCAATTGTGCAAAACGATTTTGAGGACTTTACACCCGTTAAATCAGACATGGAAAGATTTAAAGAAAATCTGATGGAAGATGTGAGTCAAGGGATTAGCGCTGCCAATGAAGAGGGCAAGCGTGTCCAATCGGTAGACAACAACTTTATCAAAAGACCACAGGCTTACCGAGAAGAGGAAGAAGAACGTTACGATCAAACTTCAAAGGAGATTAGTCCTTTATCTGAGCAAGATTTTCCAAAGGACAAAAGGAGAATCATTAAAGAGACACATATTCAGTCCAATTATCAAGTACCCCATGACTATAAAAAGACCATTGTGCTCATTAGTCCGGAGTCCACTGGAAAAACTACGATTGCAGTCAATATGGCTTGGTACTTTAATAAAAAGGGAATCAAGACCACGCTAATCGATACGGACATCAAAAAGAAGGATGTGTATTATCATTTTCCGATTGAGGCGGCGGGATGCCTAAGTAAGATTGGAAGCACAGAGGAGATTTATGACCTCGGAATAGAAGTGGATAGAAACCTAAGAGTATATACAGAATATAAGGATATCAACGTTGAGCTTGGAATCTACGATCTGATCAAGCTTGTTACCTCTGCAAAGAGATCTTCTCAGATCGTGATTGTGGATTTGGATTATTCATTAGAACAGGATATTGTAAGAAATATTTTGGAGATTGCAGACAACATTCTGATTGTGGTGGATCAAAAGGTGACCACTCTAAATAGAGTGCCGGAAGAGCTTTACATGTATAGAGAGCAGCTTCAAAATGTGGATCTCATTGTAAATCGGTACTATAACATTAAATATCTAGAAAAAGAAAGAATTGCCACCACCTTCTTTCAAAATATTGAGCTATACAATGGCAAGTTCTTTGATATCAACGTGAATTATGTGCACACCATTTTTGATGATGCACGTTCTGTTCTTCAAGGATTAGCAGATAGAATGCCGACCATTCAGGTTCGTGACAACCTCCTTGAAAAGGACATTAAGAGTATTTGCGATCGTTATTATCTAGTGGATTCAAAAAATGCAGGAAAGATGTTTTAAAAGACTTCTTTTGTAAGAGAAAGAGGATGGAAATGCTAAATCCGGAAAGTTGTTTTTTAATATTTAATAATATATCCATTGAGAACCAAGAAAGCAGCCTAACGATTGCAGCAGTATTGTTATTTTTAGGCTTCATCATCTTACTTGTATTTTTGGTGATTCAAAATGCGATTCGAGCCAGCAAAGTCAAAAGCATTGAGAAGCTAAAAAGGGAACGTCTTAAGAAGTTTGCAGAGCAGAATAAGGATTTATATATCAATGACAATGACCGAAGCGAAACGGTGTTAAAGCTTAAAAAAATGAATACACCACCGGTAAAGGAAAAAAAATCCAAAGCGCAAGAGGAATTAGAGAAAGACGAGTCCATCAAATATGATATTTATAAAGTCAAAGAAGTGCAGGACAAGGTGTACAACAAACCTCCTTCAAAGCAAGCCATCTTAACACAAAAGGAAGAGGAGAAGGAAAAATTACAGCAAGAGCTATTAGAGAAAAAAAGAAGACTTGAAGAGATCAAAAGAGCGGTCAACGAGCGGATGGAAGACGGGAAAGAAGAACTTCCGAAGCAAGAGGCTAGTAGGCTAGATGAGGATATAGAGGCGCTAAAGCGACAAGAGGAAGAAAGCAGAAAACTTCAAGAAGCGAGAAAAAAACAAGAGGAAGAAGAAAAGGCCGAGCAGGAACTTGAACGAATTAGACAAGAAGAGGAACAAAAGAAAAGGGAAGAAGTGGCCCGATTAGAGAAGCTTAAACAGCAAGAGGAAACAAGGCGAGAGGAAATTCGAATCAAACAAGAAGAGGAACAAAAGAGAAGAGCAGAAGAGGAACGAATTGAGGAAGAGGAACAGGCAAAACGAAAAGCGAATCGAAGGCTGGATACAATTGAAGAAAGTAAATACTTAGAAGAGCTTAGAATGGAAGAGAAGAGAAAATTTGAAGAGGAAAGACTAAGACTTCAAGAACTCAGAATGCAAGAAGAGGCAAGGCTTGAAGAAGAAAAGAAAAAGCTTGAAGAACTCAAACGGGAAGAAATCAGAAAGCTTGAGGTTCTAAAACAACAAGAGGAGGAAAGACAAGAGGAAGAGGCGAAGCGTGAGGCGGAAAAAATTAGGCAGGAAGAGCTCAGAAAAATCGAGGAGGAAAGAAGGAAACTGATTGAGTTAAGGCAAGAGGAGGAAGCTAAGCTAGAAGAAGAAAAAAGACGAATTGAGGCGTTAAAGCAGCAGGAACAAGAGATTGTGGAACAACAGGAACGACTCAGAGAAGGAGATTTCAATCCGCTTGAATTAATTGAACAACAGTTTACGGAGATTCATACCGAAGCAAAGCCTGAAAACAAGGTGAAAAATTTATTGAAACAAGCAGACTTAAAAGGGGAGGAACCGGAAGAGTTTACACCTGCTGAAGAGATCAAAATGCCACCCGTTCAAAAGGAGATTCTAAAGAGCAAAGAAACCAAGAACATTAAAGAACTGATTAGTAAAATACCACGAGAAAGATTGGACAACGATAAAAAAGAAGAATTCATTAAGGATATGATGAATGATAACAGAGTGGTGGTAGGGGAAAAGGTTGAAGAAAAACAAAAAGAATCTGCCATTGTATTTGGTGAGAAGCTTAGAGAAGGGGAGGTTGTTCATCCAGAAGGGAAAGAAGACGACCCGATGCAACCAGATGTTGATCTCAGAAAGACCATGGTTGAAAATAAAACCCGTAGCATACTAGAAAAAATCAATTTAATTGACGAAATAGAAAAAAAGAACAAACAAAGCAAATATGGTGTGATGAATACACTGGCGGACGATTACAGAAAAGTTTTACTTGTGATTAGCCCCGAAAATGCGGGCAAGACCACGGTTGCTGTCAATCTGGCCTATGAGCTTGCAAATCGTGGCATTCGGACCACCCTAATTGACACAGACAACATCAAGAAAGATATCTATTACTATTTTCCAGAGGATCACATGGGATCGCTGAGCAGATTATCAGAGTTTGAGACCAAGGAAGATCTTTATGCGCTGGGTATCAAAGTAAATGAATCGTTAACGATCTTTACTGAAAACAAGAGCATTGAGTTTGAGATTGATTTCCCGAAACTCGTTCGACTTATTCATTATGCAAATCAGATTAATGAAGCGGTGATCATTGATGTGAAAACCGATATGGATCCGCAACAAGTCAGAACACTCATGGATTTAACGCCGTACATCCTTACGGTTGTGGACAAAAGGTTAACCACAATTAATCGGCTTGCGAATAAGTTTAGATATTTTAAAGACATTTTTGTAAACAAGTCGGTTGATCTAGTCATCAATATGGACGAAGGACAAAGAGGGCTCAATAAAGCGACCATTAAAAACTTCTTAAAGAAGTTGGAATACAAAGAAAACGGAAAGATGATCGAGTATGCTATTCAAACCAAAGAAATCTTTTCGGTGGCTTATGACACAAGGTCCATTATATTAGCTTTAACTTCTAAATTACCCGCCATTATGGCGAAGGATAACAAAATAATATTTGATATTAAGAAAATAGGGTCATACTATTTTCCAAATTAAAAGGGAGTGTGAAATATGAAAAATCAGAACAACATTTTAGTCGTTGCCATTTCACTTTTGATTATGGCAATCATACTAATCTACATCCAATTTGTCTATTTACCTACCAAAGAAGATGAAATAAAGAATCTTTATGTGGGAAAGTACAGAGAAGTGGGTGTATTCTATGTGGAGGATGAAAAGGGGATTCCGAAGGGAACATTGATTAATAGTCAATTGTTTAGCCAAGGAAGCATCAGTGTAAAAAAGATTCCATATATGTATCTACCAAAGTCAAGTGATGGCAAAATCTTGATCTATTACACCGAAAGTAATATTGACGTGGATAGCGCCAAGACAAGTTTTGAAGAAAAGGTAATGGGTCGAATGACCACCAGGATGTTATCGATGGGGGAATTCCTATCAGACAGGTCTTTTGAAGAGGTGGATCTACAAAAGGTGGATCACTATTCAAGGCAGATTGAGATTGAAATCAACAACACCGTTGGAGATGAGCTGAAAGTGGGAAGAGTTGTGGACATTATCGTTTCTTACGGAAATGGAGACTATGACACGGTTGTGGTAAAAAAGACAATTGAAAAAATCATGGGGCTTCAACAAACGGATGCCAATGGAAAACCAATACAAACAGCAGCCGGGGACAAAGCCAAAATTTTGTTTTCAGTAAAGGAAAGTGAATATAGAGATATTGAGTTTGCAAAGAAACTGGGAGACCTACAAGTAAGAATGTATATCAACCCTGAGCTACAAGTGGAATCAGATATTACATTTAACTACGAAGAGATGAGAAGAAAAGCACTTGAAATTGCGGCTGAAATGAAATTGGTGGGAGATATTAAAAAATATTATGAAACAGCATATCTCGATATATCAGACAAGGTCAATATCAACGCTCGATTTAAAAACTATGTTGAGAACCAAATCAGGTTGATCGAACAACAAGAAAGAGCAGCGAATCAAAACACGGGAACACTCACAAACAATCAGGCGGGTGGATCCATGACGCAAATTCCGTAAATGACTGAAAGGAGCAAATTATGATAATAACCGTTACGGCACCAAAGAAAGGACTTGGACAAACCACGACGACCATTAACATCGCCGCTGTTCTTTCTAAGTTTTTAACCGAGAACAACAAAAGTATAAAAATTCTGATTATAGATATTAACAAGTATTGTAAAGATATTGAATATTATCTAAGCAATTCTTTGGCGACTCGTGGGTTAGATGATTATTTTAGTCTGTTCCAATCCAATCTGATTACCAATGATTCCTTTCAGACTTGTATTAAGAAAATCAATGAAAATATTAGTATTATAGGATCCAATGAATATTTTGAAATCACACAGGATGCGATGGTGGATCTTCTTAGAAGGTCAAAGGAGCTATATGATTTTGTGATTATTGACTCCATTGCCACCACCACACTTACGGACACCCAAAGGACCCTCTTTGATAAGAGCGAGAAGATTGTGGTGGTGTTAAATCAAACCAAAAGTTCTACACAACTGGTATATACCAAAAATATTTATAAGACCTATGATGAAAAAACCATGTATATATTGAATAAAGAGATTTCAAATGACAATGTGTTTGGTTCGGTTGATTATGGGAAGTTAGAGGTAAAAAAGGAACTGGATGCGCTGGAAGTGGATGCACCACTTTATTCGCTTGTGTTCGATGCAGACATTATGAATGAGAGCAACTACGGATCCATTCTGAGCTATTCATTAAGTGATAAATCGTATAAGAGAAACTATAATGGGCAGATGCTCGAGATTGTAAAGGAACTGCTAAAAGACGATCCAAAATATCAGGATATAATTATTCTGGGACGATCTGAAAAGAAAGGCCTATTTGGCTTTAAAAAATAAAATGATAAGGGTTGGGGGTACGACGAGTGACATATTTTGATTTAAACATTTATAGCAAAATCACATCCAGGTTAGACGAAATATTTAGTAATGTGGATAAATATGCCGAGCTCTATGACATTGATAGAGAAGAAGCGGACAAAGAAATTGTACTGTATACCAAGCTAAAGGACAAGGCTTCTTTGGGTGATAAAACCGCGCGTGAATACCTAATCAGCCAATATTCTAAATTCTTGATATATACCTTAAAACAAAGCAACATCGATATAGGAGACCTAATCAACTTTGATGATATTGAGCAAAATGAGGTTAAGATTATCTTTGAAATACTTGTAAACGTGTTTGATCTTGGAGACATTATTAAACGGTATGATATTAAGATTGTATTTAAGGAAGAAAGATTAAGAGAAATTGTGGCGGCTGAAAAGGAAAAGCTGAATGAATACTACAAGAATCAGCTCAATCGGATCAAGCTTCTTGCGACCATTCTTTATTCAAGAGAGTATGGACAAGATTGTATTGACACGATCCAGCATCATAACATCAATGAAATCGGGATCCTAGATAAAAATTATATTTATATTGTAAAAGGGGATAAAATCTATCTTGAATTTTTGAGTTTTGCGGATGATAGTATTATTCTAAATATTCAAAAGAAAACGACACAAAATTCTCCATCCAACTATGACCACCAAAGCCCAACATTGGTTGCTGCAAAAGATAACTCCAGCCGTATTACGGTTGCGGGATATAGCGTGACACCAGATGGAGCTTGGTATTATAATGAACGTATTTTCAACCTTTCCAAAATCAGTTTGGAGCAGATGAGAGACCAATTTACAACGATTGACCAAACCATCTATGATGTGGCGGCTCTCAATCAGAAGGGAAGAGGTTCTCACTTTATAACGGGATCAGACATGGGTGTTGGAAAGTCAACCTTCCTACTTGCCATGCTTGAAAAGGTTCCGAATGAATGGGGGATTGGTGTTTTGGATACCCAAAACGAATTACAAGCCAAGCGAAAATACCCTTGGAAAAATGTTATCACACTGATTGAAACAGAAACCATGGATATCAAACGATGTTTTGCGATCATGCTGAAGATGGCCAGAGACGTACTATATGTAGGGGAAATTACGCAACCCAGAGAAGTAGGGGAGTTGATCAACGCTTCACTTCGTCTGAATTCTGGGGTTGGGGCAACGCTCCACTCCATCTCACCTTATGAAATCGTAACCAACTTAAGAAACCTGATGCTTAGAACAGACATGTATAGCTCAGGGGACATTGCGGAAGCAGATATTTCAAGGGGACTCGATCTTGTGTTCCACCTTGCAAAGCTGCCGAGCGGAAGAATTATCGTTGAATATGTGGTTGAAGTAGAATATATCGATAAGGATGCATACATTAATGAGGTCAATGAGGGAACCATTAAGGAGCGGCTTTCAAATTTTCTAAAACTTGGACAAATGGCGCTCTCTAAATATTTGTATACCAAATCTTATAAATACAACACAATTGTTCGGTTTGACCGGGCAACAGAACGGTTTATACCACTGAATTTGCCTTCTGACCAGTACTTTGCAAAGATTAGAAAGTATCTTTCGGGGGAAGAAATTGAGAACTTTAAGAAATCATTCCTAGAAGCAAAAGCACAAATCACAGACTTCAAAGGATTTAAAAATTATTAATGGCGGTGAGTTATGAGCGATTACATTGAATTGCTAAAAGACACATATGGTGGTTATTTTGAGGGACTGAGTTTCAATATTACCGTGATTGGTTTGATTGGGATTCTCTTTCTTGGCGCCTCCATTTTCTTTTTGATCAAGGTATCCTATGAAAAGGCAATGTATAAACGGAACATGATGAAGTACCTGATAAAAAAAGGGAAGAAGAGCCCGGTGAGGGAAATCACCAAGCTTCTGATGAAGAATAAATTTTTGAGGTCTATTCTGAGCAAGATTGCGATCAAGATTGGAATGGTATCAAGATATAATTATTCTAAGAACCTTGAGATTGCAACCGAACTGTTGCTTGGGGCAGTGGTTTTATCCCTTATGATTATGTTCTCCGTGCTACCGGCTGGAAATTTACTTTGGTATGAGTTACTGATTTACATTGCGATCGCTGTGATCGTTATTGTGGTAGCGGGATATTTATTCTTTGCAACACTAAGGACGATGTTTATTGGCAAACTTCCGGATGTCTATAAAATTCTAGACAGCCGATATATCAGTAAAGGAAATATTCTAAAAGCGATTGACGTATCACTGGATGACTTTGATCGAGTTATTCGAAAAGAAATGATGAAGATTTATAATGTATTAAAGAAAAATGATATGCAGGAGATCGAGCTCGCCTTTAAAGAAATGGAGCTTACGTATAACACGGAATACCTGACCATTTTATTAAGCTTAATAAAGCAAGCCCACTTTAAGGGTGGAAATGATGTCATCAAACAACAATTCGAAACTATTACAGAAGAAATCTTGCAAGAGATTGAAAACCAAAGAGATTTGTCTTCAACAAGTAGGTCGTACATCATGATGGCACTCTTCATTCCGCTTGTACTAAAATTTATCGCAAAATTCAACGAGACTTCTATTGGAGCAGATGCGGCAGACTTTTACCTTTCACCAGCGGGGAAATGGGTGGGTCTTGGGACCATTCTGATGACTCTTGGATATATTGGACTACTATTATTTTTAGAAAGAAGTGTGTAGAATGAATCAATTATTGTTTGTACTCATGAACTTAATTATTGCATTATCTCTCACCGTGGGCGTGATCATGGTGATCTATTTTGCAAGTATTAATTACAAGAGTAGAGCGTTTTTCTTCATTATCTTTAGACAATTTAAAGTGGTATGGGTCATGATTACCTCCTTTGCGCTAGAGCTATCCAAAATGATGAACTTCGCAAGAAGGGGAAATAAGGCCTATGATTTCTACGAAAAAATGTTGCTTTATGCCAACATGTCTGTTACCAAATTTTTTAATATTAAGAATGCGCTTCTATTTGGCACGGTTGTGGTCCTTATCGCAACAAAAGTAACCAATATTAGCGCCTACACAAAAGAGATGTATCGTACCTTTGACTTCGCTAAGGGATTGACAACAGAGGTGAAGAAATATACAGATGAGCAAAAGGCAGAGATTCTAGAAGCCAAGAATCAGTACTTTGAGATCACAAAGGATCAGATGACCAAAGAGATGATGGCGTCTCCTCAAGCGGCCAAAAGACGAATTGAAGACATTGTCAGATCAAGAGGGAATAGCACAGGGATCAAAGAGGAAGTGTTGGCAGAAGAACTCTATCAGAGAATACAGCACTATAATGATATTCGGACCATCAACTTTGGTATGTATCTTTTCTTTTGTATCTTCATGTATTTCTTACCAGAGATCGGGATGTATTTTTTCAACTTCTTTAATAAGACGGGGGCTTCTTCTGAGAAGCGATTCTTGAAGAGACTAATTATTATGAATGGAAGCATCAAACCAACCGACTTTATGATGGTGCTTGATGAGCTGATTGATAAATCAAAATATTATACAAAGATTTTAAAGGACATACAGGATGCCAATAAGAAAAATTATCAAGACAACTCAAAGATTTATGCAAAATATATCAAGGAATCAAAAGATATTGAAACAAAGCTGTTTTATGAAAAATTGGATGAAGCAAACAACTATGACTTTGATCAAGCGATCGAAAATATTAAGAATGAGTTTAATCTAGATAAGAGAGCACAACTTAGAAAGACAAAAAAAATGGTGGAAACCATTCACGTTTGGGGGATTATTGGATTCATGTTACTCATTGTATTACTCGTACTTTATCTACTTCTTCCATGGCTATCTGCATATGACCTGGATAGCATGGTTGTATAAAAACTGCATAAATTTGACAAAAAACTATTTACATTATTGGACAAAGGTGGTATAATAAAATAAGCAAAGATTAGAGGTGGTCGGGTGAAGGAAATTATATACGACGTTATGGTGGGTGCAATTATTCTTGGAGTGGTTGCAGTCGCAGTATTACCTTTATTCTTTAAGAACATAACCTTCATGAATAGATCAGCCCAAAATAAAACGGAGTTGGAGCAAGTAGGGGTGACTGCCGAAATGCAAGAGAATGCTTACTATTCTGCGGCGGACATTATAGCACTAGGAAAGTGGTACAATGGAAGCCAAACGGTAGAGGTTAAGAAAAAAGCGGGCGGTACTGTAACCATTACAGCATCTAACAACGGAGGACTTAGTCTAACCGGAGGAGCTAGATACAAACTAACGCAGATTACGGAAGAGTTGAGTGGCAATCCAAAGAAATACCATTTTGAAGAACAATGATTATTATAATTTAAAAATATAATAATATAAAAAAAACAAGGAGGAATTATGGAGAAGATTATCGCGGTTGTAGTAATGATCGCAATCGTAGTAGGTTTGATAGCAGCAGTTATTTTACCTATGTCAGG
>JAVBPT010000060.1:0-15512 GCA_031549455.1 Eubacteriales bacterium | reverse complement strand
TTTACAATGTAATTATGATCAGAAATGATGTCGTTAAACTTCTTTTGATTCACCTCCGGCTTCTCTAAAAGAATACTCACCACTGCAACTTTTTCCATAGTTCCTCCTGTTACAGATAGTGTGTACGAACTTTAATATTTTAAACGTTAATTTCCTTAATTTCATTTTCTGACTGAATTAGAAACATTTCTTCCTGAATACTTGCATTTGTAATGTCTCCAGCAGGGAGTTTCATGTACATTCCTGTTGCGGTCGCCGCAACATCCCCATTTTCCAAAACGATTTCACCCGTCCCGCTAAATCCTTTCAAACTATTTTTTGTAATTCTGCCCACTACCTTTATATCTTCTCCAAGGGGAATGGGCTTCCGAAACTTGATATTCAGTTCCACTGTTACGCCCCACGCATCCTTTTCTGTAATATTTACTGCCCTGCCAATGGTTTCATCCAACAAGGCCGAAATGATGCCACCATGTACTCTTCCTGGATAACTCTGGTGTTCCTCCCTTGTTTTACAAAGGCCCACCAGTTCTCCATTTTCAATCTCGTAGAAAACGGTATAAAGCCCAAGTTTATTATCCATTCCACACACAAAACACATCTTGCTGTTTTTTTGTTTTCCAGTTACCTTATAGTTCATTCATTCACCTGCTCCACTAAGTCGACATTTGGGTCTGCTTCCATAAAGAAGTCTTCCACAGCCGCTTTAAATAAATCAAAATCTTTGATTACAAGGTCATCCACCCTTGCATTATCCCTCATATTTGTGTCAAATATATCTGTCAGAAAATCAACCAACACAGAAATATCCTCATCAATTTTTATTTTTTCCCAAACCATCTCATCAAACTCTTTTAACGTCTTTACCTGGATTTTTTTGACTGTCTTATTATACATCACATCATGAACAATCAGATTATACTTCGTTGTCTTAACCGCATCAATTATATCAAAATGCATTTGGCGCAATTCACCTTCTAGGTTGATGTAAAACCGAATACTTGGTTTCCCCTCCTTTGTTAGTTTAACCATTTTTACTCTGTAACAGTTCCTTTCACGATTCATATACGCTTGAAACGTATAATCTACACAAGAAAAAAGTCCCTTCCTGCCAATTCTAAAATCAAATCTGGCATTTCCCTCCTCGTCTTTAGAAATCGTCTCCTCTGTGATCCTAATCTTACCCATCTCTCCTCCACACTATTTATATCATACCAAAGAATAAATTTTGGTCAAGATAAAAATGATAATTTGAAAAAATCGTTGACAGAATGTGACAAATAGAATAAGATATCGTATATAAAAAGGAAATAATTTTATGTTTCAAAAACAAATATACATCGCACTCATTCTATTTATTTTTTTTCCATCACTTACATATGCAAAGGTAAGTGTCGATGATTCAGGACTTGAGCACGGCATCATACGAATCAAAAATGATGAGCAAACTGATAAACCGCTTAGATTATTGGTTGAGGCCAATGATCAAAAAGAAGTCTATTATCTAATAAAACAAAACGAATTCGAGGACTTCGCTCTCACCTTTGGCAATGGTCATTATACCCTTAGTATCTATCGTCCAATAGAGGATTCAAAGTACCTCAGAATTTTTAATGTCGTTCTGAACCTTTCTGTTGCAGATGAACGTTCTATTTATCTAAATGCCACACAGGAGATTGCATTTGAAGAAAACGATTTTACAATTAAACATACCAAAAAACTTATAGATGGTTCGAAGACAGACTATGAAAAATTTATCAAAATTTATGAAGATGTCTTACATTCTTACTCTTATGACTATGAAAAAATAGCAACGCTAAAACCAACCTATATCCCAAAAATTGATGCAATTTTTTATGCGGAGACGGGAATCTGTTATGACTTTTCTGCTCTTTTTGCAGCTATGTCGAGGAGTGTTGGAATACCAACAAAGCTCGTGAAGGGAACCTCAAACCTTGTCTCGGCATATCATTCCTGGAATGAAGTCTATCTAGATGGACAGTGGCATATTGTTGACTTAACATTCGATATTGGGCGTTATAAATCCAAACGAGCGTTTAGTATATTCAAAAATGTATCTGATTATTTTAAAGAATTACAGTTTTAAAAAGTTCTCATTTTTCTTGAGAACTTTTTTGGTGTATTTTTTTGGCTAGATAGATAAATGGCGTATCACATACAGAGATTATAAACTTCAAAATATAGGTTGTAAACATCAATTCGAACACAACCTCAAGACGAAAGACCCCATAAAAAGCAATAAGTGTAAAAAGGATGGTGTCAACAATCTGAGAGGTCATCGTCGAACCATTGTTCCGTATCCATAAAAATTGATCAGCTGGAAGCTTTGTCCTAATCCAATCATAACTATAGGTATCCAACATGTTGGAAACAAGGTATGCCAACATACTTGCAAAGCAGATTCTAGGCATAAAAGAGAAGATGACCTGAAGGCTCCCACTAACCATGTCTTCCGCATTGGGAGCAAACAAAAGATTGAGCTGTGACATAATGGTAAAGACAATCATTGTAAAAAAACCGATCCACACACCTAGCCTGGCCTTCTTGGCACCATAAATTTCATTTAAAATATCTGTTGCCAGAAAAATAGTTCCATAAATCACATTTCCAAGCGTCGCAGAAAGCCCAAATAGGTCCACGCACTTTGCCACTTCAATATTGGCTGCAATAGTTGCAAAACCAATCCACACAAAAAGTCCCGTCTTCTTAAACAACTTGTAGCACAAAAGAATACCACCAAAGTTAACAATTAGTGTGAGTATAAAAAGCAACTCATTCATCTTATTCTCCCAAAATCTTCACATAGAATTTTCGGTCTCTTGGTGCGTCAAATTCGCAAAAATAGATTCCTTGATACTTTCCAAGAATCAGTTTTCCTTCTTCAATGATCAATGTCTCGCTTGCGCCAATTGTGCTAGACTTTAAGTGTGCCGCCGAATTTCCTTCTTGATGCCTATACCCATCTTGCTTTGGAAAAAGTTTATCAAACCCACGCAAAAGGTCAACCAAAACATCCGGATCCTCATTTTCATTAATACTAATCGCACTAGAGGTATGCGCTGTATAAACAACACATACCCCACTTTTCACTTTGCTCTCAGACACCGCTTTTACAACCTCACCTGTAATATCATAAAAGTCGTCTTGTTTCGTGGTTAGCCCATATTCAAATAACATACTATTTGCACCTCTCTACGAATATTGTTACTTTTTCTCCATTTACATCCCATTCTTTTTGGAATGCACCTTTTTCTAACTTTTTCATTTCTTTAGCCAACACAGAATCTCGAATCATCTCCACATTTTGGTCAATGATCTTTGTCAATGTGTCTGTGGCTTCAAAGCATAGGTTGATGTAATCCTCCACATCAAACCCCGCCTCTTTTCTAGTGGTTTGAATCTTGCTTATCAGCTCTCTAATATATCCTTCCTCAATCAACTCGGGCGTTAGGTGTGTGTCTAACACAACCACCATATCTTTGTCCTCGTTTGAATTAAAGCCTTCTACCTGTTTAATTTCAATCAGAAGATCTTCCTCTGCAAGCTCCACTTTTTCACTCCTTAACTCTAGTATAATTTCGCCTTCCTCTTTTAACTGTTTATAGGCTTTATTTCCATCTAGCTTCTCAAGCGCAGCCCTTATATCCCCCACAAGCTTTCCATACTTTGGTCCCACCGTCTTAAGTTGTGGTTTGAAAGAATAAGATGTCATATTAGACATTTCACCTGTCATCACCACTTCTTTTACATTCAATTCCTCTCTTACAATCTCTAAGTAGTTCTCTGGAATCTCATCCGTCATTTTTAAATATAGCTTTTGAAGGGGTTGCCTGCTTTTAATATTGGCATCATTTCTACACGCTCTACCCAGTGTTACAATTCGAAGAACGTTGTTCATATTTTTTTCCAGTTCCTTGTCCACCCATTTCTCACTAGATACAGGGAAATCAGTAAGATGCACCGAAAGAGGCGCGCTCTGATCAACCGCCCTCACTACATTTTGGTAAATCTGTTCAGTCATAAATGGAATAAACGGAGCCGCCACCTTAATAAATTCAGATAGGACGGTGTACAGTGTTATATAAGCGTTTACCTTATCCTGTTCCATTCCACGTGCCCAGTACCGTTCTCTTCCTCTTCTTACATACCAGTTACTCAGATCATCTACAAATTTCTCCATCGCTCTTCCCGACTCGGGAACCATATAATTTGTCATGTTTTCATCCACTTCTTTAATCAGTGTATGCAGTCTGGATAGAATCCATTTATCCATTACCTCTAACTTGTCATATTCCAGTTTATATTGGGTTGGGTCAAAATGGTCAATATTGGCATAAAGAATATAGAAAGCGTATGTGTTCCAAAGGGTCCCCATAAACTTTCTTTGATATTCTGCAATAGACTCATCGCTAAACCTACTTGGAAGCCATGGGGCACTATTTACGTAGAAATACCACCGAATTGCATCCGCTCCATTTTTCTTTAAAGCCTCCATTGGATCAACCGCGTTTCCTTTTGACTTACTCATCTTTTCACCATCTGCATCAAGTACCAATCCTAAAACAATGACATTTTTATAGGCGGGTTCGTCAAAAAGTAAAGTGGAAATCGCAAGAAGCGTATAAAACCATCCCCTGGTTTGGTCCAATCCTTCACTAATAAAGTCTGCCGGAAATTTGTTTTTAAATTCTTCCTTATTTTCAAACGGATAGTGAAGTTGCGCAAAAGGCATGGCTCCAGAATCATACCATACATCAATGGTACTTTTCACTCTTGTCATTTCGTGACCACATTTCTCACATCGAATGTGTACTTGGTCAACATACGGTTTGTGAAGTTCTATCTCCGCCGGGCAATCCTTACTCATCTTCTTTAATTCTTCGATACTTCCAATCACATGGTGGTGGCCACACTCACATTCCCAAACGGGAAGCGGGGTTCCCCAGTATCGGTCACGAGAAAGACACCAATCCAAAGCATTTTCAAGCCAGTTTCCAAATCTTTTTTCTCCGATGGTTTCCGGAAACCATTTAATTTTATCATTATTCTTGACTAGCTTCTCCCTCATTTTAGACATTTCAATGAACCATGAATCCTTCGCATAGTAAAGAAGGGGTGTCTTACATCTCCAACAGTGTGGATAAGAATGTTCGTAAAGTTCCTTTTTAAGTACCAGTCCTTTTTCACTTAGTTCCTTAATAATATCCTTATCCAATTCTTTTACAAACTTTTTGGTCCAAGACTCTTTTACATCTTCTGTGAATGTGCCATCCGGCTTAACTAGGTTGATAAAAGGAAGGTCATATTTTCTACCCACCATATAATCATCCTCTCCAAAAGCAGGCGCGATATGCACGATACCTGTTCCATCTGTGAGCGTTACAAAATCCGCACAAACCACATAGTATGCCTTCTTATCAGGTACCACAAAATCAAATAGCGGCTCATACTCCGTCCCTTCTAAGTCAGAGCCTTTATATTTTTCAATGACCTTTGCCTCCCCAAAATGCTTTTCGACTAGCGCCTCGGCCAGAATAAAAGTTTCCCCATCCTTCTCTATCTTTACATAGGTCTCCTTTGGATTTACACAAAGGGCCACATTGCTTGGAAGCGTCCAAGGTGTAGTGGTCCATGCCAAAATATAATCGCTCTTTTTGCCTTTTATTCTGAATTTTACATAAATCGATTCTTCTTTTAGATCGATATATCCCTGCGCCACTTCATGAGAGGAAAGTGGTGTTCCGCACCTCGAGCAATAGGGTACTATTTTATATCCCCTGTATAGCAATCCCTTCTTATCAATTTCCTTAAGAGACCACCAAACCGATTCAATGTAATTGTTATCATATGTAATATACGGATGTTCTGTATCAATCCAGTACGCTACTTTGTCACTGAAATCTTCCCAGATCCCTTTATACTTCCAAACACTTTCCTTGCACTGTTGAATAAATGGTTCAATTCCATACTTTTCAATCTGTTCTTTTCCATTTATACCCAGTAATTTTTCAACCTCAATCTCAACTGGAAGCCCATGGGTATCCCAACCCGCCTTTCGTTCTACACAGTACCCTTTCATCGTTTTATAACGTGGAATTAGATCCTTAATCGCACGTGTCAAAATATGCCCTGCGTGTGGCTTACCGTTGGCTGTTGGAGGCCCGTCATAAAACGTAAAGTTCTTTGCCCCCGCTCGGTTCTCTACGCTTTTTTCGAAGATCTTGTTTTCTTTCCAAAACTTTTCAGTTTCATCCTCTCTCTCCACAAAGTTTAGACTGGTGTCTACTTTTTTATAAAGCATCTCTTCTCCCCTTTCTACATAAAAAAATCCCTTAAAAATATATTTTTTAAAGGACGAATCATCGTGGTACCACCTTAGTTCTCTAATTTCTTAGACTCTCATTCCTTAACGCGGAATACGTTTTTGCCTACTTTTTCAGCAAAACACTCTAAGGCGATCTTCAATATTTCTCTATACATGTGCTCTCACCTAACCACACTCTCTAAAGTACACTCGAAATATTTACTCTTCTTATCTATGATTTTCGTATTATATAGATTATAAGATAAGTTCTTCTAAAAGTCAAATATTTTTTGAGATTTGAAAAGATTCTAATAATCTTTTCTACTAGAATCCTTCACATACTCCTCAATTGGTTAAACGTATTAATTAGGTTTAATGTACCATATCCCCACTGAAGACTTGGATATTCTATATTTGGCTCTCGGTTACACCCCCTTATTAAATATGCCTTTACCCGATAGGTGTTTAATCGGATATCATTTCTTTCCACGATCCCCCATTGTAACATCAACGCACAGGCCCCTGCCGTAATTGAACTTGAGACGCTCGTTCCCGTCATGGTTCCTCTTCCATTTGGGTAAATCCCACTTACATTTACGCCTGGTGAGGTTAAATCCGGTAGTATGATTCCTTCTCTTGTAGGGCCCCAGGAAGAATCGGCGAAAAGATTGTTTGTTCTATCGTTATATGCCCCACTGGCAATACTGCCCACGGAGGTTGCCGGAATAACAATGGTATAGTTGGGAGAGGGCGTTAAAAATTCTATTCCCGGAGAAACAAGCCCTGTCATTGGTAGCCACGCTTGATAAGTTCCATCCAAAATAATATCCCCATAAATCGTTATGCTCCATATGCCTGGTGTGGGATTTAAGATTTTGATTGTTGTAAGTTGGCTTCCACTTCCCTGAAGTGGAAAATTATATTCTACAATTATGGTGGCCCTTTCAAGCACAAGTCTTTCTTCAAATGTAATCCCAGATCTTGCCGGGACTCGGCTCACAATCTCTCCTGTTGGTGATTTGATTGAGACCGACATCCGGTCTGTGAAGTTGTTCCATATATAGACCGGAAAACTGGCTGAATTCTCATCCACCCCAATTTCAATGACCTGACTATCTTCTGTGGACAGAATTCTTCCATTTGTATGGTGCCTTGCTCTGCTCTCATTTCCAGCTCCTGTACAAATGCAGACCCCTCTATAATCTGAAACCACTCTCAAATACTCTTCAAGGGCATTATAACTATCATGTCCCCCTAGGTTGGTTCCAATTCCAATGCAAATGGAAACCGGCATTCTAAACTCTGCTCCCTTTTTAGTAATGTATTCTATCCCAAGCATTACATCCGTGGATTCAAATACATTTTCGGTCCCTTCTGGAACAAGATATCGATTAAGATAATAGGGCCTCGCTTTTTTAAGTTTTACCATAATAATTTCCGAATCTGGAGCTGCTCCAATGTATTCTCCACGCTCTCTACTTCCGGCAACGGATGCCAGAAATGTCCCATGGCCTACATCATCCCGATGGGGAACCGTATCCAATGGATTGGGCTGTCTTAATGCCGCATTAATTTGTTGATTTGTATATTCCGTGCCAAAATAAAAGCCTTCCGGGTAACCTCCGGTATTAATGGTCTGATCCCATATCGAGAACACTTTACTCGTTCCATCTTCGTATATAAATGCAGGAAGTGTGTAATCGATTCCCGTATCAATAAACCCAAGTAAAACCCCCTGACCTCTGAGATCCAAGAAGGGTTGTTGTTGTACTTGTATAATGCCAGCCGCTTCAAGAGAAGACTCCCCAAGAAGTCCCATCACAACCGGAAAAGAGTTGGTCAATGTAAAGCCCAAATCACTCACAATTTTATCGACATTTCCCTCATTCGTGTAGATGATGGCTTCTCCCCCACTTAGTATGGTCCCAAGGTATACATTCGGATTGTCACGAACATATTCTTGTACCGCCGAACTATCTCGTACATTTAAATCAACTGTATCGGGCAATAAAACAAACTCAGGAAGTGGTATGATATCTTCTGGATTCATGTTATAATCATCCTCCCTTCTGCATAATAAACCAAATGATTGAACGTGTCTTTAAGGCAAAGACTCCCGTATCCCCAACTCGGATTGGGATAGGTCATGTTTGGATTTCTTCTCGCACCTTTTTTTAAGAAGGCTTTAACCCGTTGACCATATAAAAAAGCATCATTCCCCCGGACAATTCCCCACTCCATCATCAATGCTGCAGAACCAGTTACAAAAGGGGTTGCCACACTGGTCCCGCTAAAAGAGTCGTATCCCCCTCCGCTATGTGTTGTAACCACTCCTACTGCTGGTGCCACAATATCTGGTTTGACATATATTTTATCCACTGTATAGCCTCTCCCGGAAAAGTTTGCAGCACTATTTAATCTGGAATTGTACCCCCCAACCGTGATGACATTTTGAGATGTGCTGGGTAGAGTAAGTGTGGTTAAGATGTTCGGATTTAAAAATGCGGTATCTGTGGTCACCTCTTCCACAGTGGGTAGCCAAATATTAAAATTTCCATCTACTACATCCACTCCTCTCACTCTAATTCGCCAAATTCCCTCTGGGAATGGAGTGCTTGTTGTATTAAAAATGGCAAGTGTCTCTTGATAGTCATTGTAGTTATTCGGTTGCACATTATAAATGTCGATCGCAACGCCTTGCAAAACAATTCTGGCAAAGCTTCTATTGGGATCAAGCACACCTGAAGAGGTACCATTGGGTGCAATTAGCTCCACCTCAAAGTTATCCACAAAATTCTTCCAGAATGTTACATACATAAATGGGGAGTTTAACGATATTTTAAAATCCACATCTACCGTCTCTCCTCTCTCCACCCTTCCTGCAAAATGATGCCCTGCGCTCCCCTCGTTTCCAGATGCCACAGCAATGACCGTCTTCCATTTATTCGCCATCTCATCTACATATGTTTCAAAAAGGGAGTCTCCATTGTGTGCACCATCATTTGTGCCAAAACTAATATTAATCGCTACTGGCATATCCCATTCGATTGCTTTATCGATGACATACTTGATCGCACGCATGATCTCTGTGGTCCTAGCAAATGGCTCTGTGTTATTTTCTCCCAGTTTCACAACTATGATAGAGGCCTCTGGGGCAACTCCCTTTTGCAATCCTCCACTTGTATTTCCATTTCCCGCAGCAACCCCAGCCACTGACGTTCCATGTCCCTCCTCATCTCTATGTGGCACCACACTATACGGATCTTCATTTTGCAGGGCCAGATCAATCTGTTCTCGCGTATATTCTGTTCCACTTTTAAAGCCGGCTGGTGGAATCCCGACTATTGTTTGATCCCAAATATAAACAATCCTAGTTGTTCCGTCTCGATTCCTAAAGTCAGTGTGGGTGTAATCAATTCCCGAATCGATCACCGCAACCAAAACCCCTTCACCCGAGAGATCATATTCATTCCTAAATGCCTCTGTTATACAGCTGCTTGAAAGTTCTTCACTCAAGGCATAGGATAAGCGCTTCGGTAGCTCAACATACTCGATCTCCTTAAATTGGTAAAGCGCTTCTACCTCGTTAGATGGTAAGGTAATAATCGCATAATTCTCATCCAAGATTTCGATATCTGCATTTAATTCTCTTGCAACCTCATCTAGGCTTCCATTATATTTTACAATTATTTCTACCCTTTCCCCTTCCCTTTTATTTTGCATTAGACTCGCCACCGTTCCGATTCCATTGTACATATTGTTAGCCAATTCGCCCCGCCTCCATCTCTCAAATTCCATCTTTCTATTCTTTATATATGTTTTAAAATAACTTTCTATGATCATTAACTCATCACGAAAAACATATAATGCATCATATCAAAAAATTTGGAGAGATATATGGCAAATGGACTTACAATTGATCCCAATTATACAGAGGAAGGAAAATTGCAGGTAAATGTTTTCAACTCCACCATTGCTAGACCCGTCAGTAATGCCTCCATTCGGATTACAACGAGAGGAAGCCAAAATAGTATACTAAATCAAGAGATTTCGGACTCATCCGGTCAGGGAAGCCTATCCAATCTGGCAGCTCCCCCCAGAGCTCTTTCCGAAACCCCTGAATCTCAAATACAACCATTCAGTGAATACGATGTATACGTAACCGCAGATGGATTTAAACCAACCATGGTAGAGGGCGTTCAAATCTTTTCAGAAACCATCGCAAGTCAAAACGTTTTCTTGCAACCAGTCGTGGAAAGTACAGATCCAAACGTGATCGTAATCAACCCGCCTGTCCTTTGGGGTGATTTTCCACCCAAGATCCCCGAAGAAGAAGTAAAAGAGCTTCCAGACTCATCTGGTCTTGTTGTATTGCCAACCCCCGTCATCCCAGAGTTTATCATCGTGCACGACGGGGTTCCAACTGATGCATCTGCAAGGAATTATTACGTCCCTTTTTCAGACTATATAAAAAATGTAGCAAGCTGTGAAATCTATTCCACATGGCCAGAACAAACCATTGTCGCAAATGTTCTAGCCATCCTTTCGTTCACACTAAATCGTGTTTTTACCGAATGGTACCGCGGAAAAGGATATGGATTCACCATTACAAGTTCCACAGCTTATGATCACGCTTTTAATTATGGTCGAAATATTTTCCAAGAAATTTCGATTGTTGTGGATAGCATTTTCAACAGCTATATCACTAGACCCGGTATTAGGCAGCCACTTCTCACACAATACTGCGATGGACGAAATGTGAGCTGCCCAACCTGGATGACACAGTGGGGTTCAAAAGACTTAGGAGATATGGGCTACTATGCGGTTGATATATTGAAAAGATTCTATGGTCAAGATATTTACTTAATGAATGCCCAGAAAGTAGAGGGTATTCCTGTTTCCTTCCCCGGAACCAATCTACAGGTAGGCTCTACTGGAGCAAGTGTGAGAACCATACAGGAACAATTAAATGCAATCTCAGATAACTTTCCTGCCATTAATAAAATTCGGGTAGATGGCGTGTTTGGACCACAAACCAGAACCGCTGTAGAAACCTTCCAAAGCATCTTCGATCTCCCTTCCTCCGGTATTGTTGATTTTCCAACATGGTATAGAATATCAGATGTTTATGTAGCAGTTGCAAGATTAGCAGAATTAAGATAAGCAGATTAAAAAAATAGTAAATGTTTCAATCGATCCATTTACTATTTTTATTTACTGATTACCATTCGCTTCCCGTGATGGATTTCGTAATCATACTCACATAAGAGACTTCCATCTTCTCAAGGATTTTGGTGGCCACCTCTGTATCAAGTCGTTTTACAATATCTACTACCAGCTCATAATCCGTTCTTACAAGTTGTGATAAAACATTGGCTGCTTGTGTCGGATTCATATCCGTGAAATTGCCTAAATATTTTTTGAAGTCTGCATCCCTCTGTTCTTTCTCCAAAACTTTCTGATATAAAGATTTTGCAAGTTCTGGATAAATTTGAGCAAAATACTTTTTAAATTCCTCCGGATTATTCTTAACAAGAATCTCTTCCAATTCTTCCTTTAGTTTCTTTACATTCGTATACTCCGTCTCATATTCCTTTAGTCTTGCCATTTCGCCATTTTCACTGTATATCATATCATTATACTTTTTTAATTCCTCTTTTACTTTGTCTAGCTCTTCTCTGTTCAACTCGTTTTGTTTATAAAGATTCAATGTGTATTTAATAAGTCTACTGTGAGAGTAGTCTGATATCTCTTCCTCAATATTTTTTGTATCCACATCCACCGGAAGCAATTTATCAATAAATGCAATCCTCCTCGCATAAATCTGAACACCGCCCACATCAAAATAGATGATTGTAGCCAATGTTCCAAGAAACAACAATACAACTATAGCAAATGTAAAAAACAACCCTTTTGTAGACACTCTACTCACCATCCTCATCTTTTGAATATTGATAACTCGTCAACTCATTTATGATACCCTGTTCAACCTTTTTTTCTTCCAGTTTATATTTATCCAGTTCTTTCTCTTTATAGGACTCCAAAATCTTTCTTTCCTTCACCGCTTCATTAAGCTCTTTTCTTTTCTTTTCGAGCTCAATTTTAATTCTCTTTATATTCTCTTCGGCTTTTAAAATCATTTTCTTCATGTAGTCTATATAGCGATTATATTCGTTAACTTGTCTTATATTTTGACCCGACTCTACGTTTTGTTTTAATTCTAGTATAAGTCTCCTTTTTTCAATTTCAAGCTCCTCTTTCTTTTTTTGAGCAAGCTCCAATCGATTCATAATGATTGCAAACTCATTTTTCTTTTGCTCTTCCATTTTTTCTTTTAAACTCAACAGTTTATTCAATCTGAAACGAAACATATCTCACCTATTTTTTCTCCGAAAATATTTGATCCATTTCTTCCAACATTTCCATATAACCAATTGACTGATCCACATTCTGCTTTAAGAAGTCATTCACTGCCGGCATTTTTTCAATTGCGTAGTCAATGTTCTTGCTACTCCCTTTTACATAAGCGCCTACATTGATTAGATCTTCCGCCTCTTTATATACTGCAAGCACCTCTCGAATCTTCCCGGCGAGTGCCTTATGTTCTGACGTTGCCACTGTTGACATCAAACGGGAAATACTACCTAACACATCAATTGCTGGATAATGATTTTTATGTGCCAACTTTCGGTCCAGCACAATGTGCCCATCTAGCACACCTCTTGCCGTATCGGTTACGGGCTCCGAGAGATCATCACCTTCCACAAGAACTGTATAAATGCCTGTAATTGAGCCATATTTAGACGTACCCGCACGCTCTAAAATCTTTGGAATGGTTGTAAAAACGGATGGGGTATATCCTTTTGAAACAGGGGGTTCTCCTGTCGCTAACCCCACTTCCCTTTGAGCCATGGCAAACCTTGTAAGAGAATCCAGCATCAACATCACATCTTTCCCTTGTTCCCTATAAAACTCCGCGATAGTTGTGGCAACATAAGCTGCCTTTAACCGAACCAGGGAAGGCTGGTCGCTGGTCGCAACCACAACCACTGAACGTTTCAACCCCTCTTCCCCCAAGTCATTTTCAATAAACTCTCGCACTTCCCTTCCACGTTCTCCAATAAGTGCAATCACATTAATATCCGAAAGCGCATTTCTAGCGATCATTCCCATGAGTGTGCTCTTTCCCACACCGCTGCCCGCAAAGATTCCAATTCTTTGCCCCTTCCCAATCGTAATCGTACCATCAATTGCTCTCACACCAAGGTGCAATCGTTCTTTGATCCTTGCCCGCTCTAATGGTGTGGGGCATTCTGCATATATTGATTTTTTAATAGGATCCTTAATCACGCCAAAGGTGTCCATTGGATTGCCAAGCCCATCAAACACTCTCCCCAATACATCCTGTTGTATTTTAATCTCAAAATTTCGTCTTAGAGGCTCCACTCGGTCCCCAATAGCAATGCCTGTCATCTCTCCAAGTGGCATGAGTAAAAGATTGTTATCTTTAAATCCAACAACCTCCGTAAGTACCTTTCTGCCGGAAGAGGAGTAGATGTCGCACAATTCTCCAACCTCTGCACGTGGCCCTACACATTCAATTGTAAGACCTACGATACGCGTAACCTTCCCGTAGTACTTCACCACATTGTTCTTCTTCAATTCTTTTATCACTTCATTTGCATTAATTGTTATCATGACAACCAACCATTTGCTCTTATTATATATATTATTTTAGATTTCACAATATAAAATACAAAAATAATAAAAGCCAATCCCATCTTTACATTTTTGCCCATTTCGTGATAGAATAGAAGTATTATTTTTGATCATTAGATATTTAGGGAAAAGCAGTGAAAGGGGCAGATAGAAAATGTCTATCCATTTTAAAAGGTTTACCAAAGCAGTGGCGATACTCCTTCTTATTTTGAGTTCGTATTCCCTTATCTTCCTACCTTTTTCCATACTTCACTTCTTTGACACAGCGCTTAGTGTTTTTGTTCTTGCTCCACGGAGTATCCCAAACTTGAATTCAAAAAAAGCGTTTGTAAAGCTTTACTGCGTTCTTCTCTGTGCAACCATGGTTTTTATCGCAGTGGCATCTTATTACTTTTCGCTTTCTATTTAGGCCCGATGGGCCTTTTTTCTTTACATATTTCCACACCCATGTTATAATGGGGCTATCTATTTTTTTATCTTATGAATTTCAAATGCACCCATCACCCCCACTAAAAGGAAAAACCATCGCATTCTCAACAAAAATGGAAAGAAGATGATTCGCATGAAAAATGACTCTAAGAAAGCTTTCACTGGTATGTTATCACTCATCATCTGGGTTATCGCTATACTCTCCCTGCTATTGCTTTCTGTCTTTCAGATTGGTAGCTTGTGGGTCAACATCACTGGAATTGTCTCTCTTATCATTACTATGATCTATCTTTCGGTAGGTCAAGAAAGACTCGCGTTGCGAAACTTCCTTCTGGTTTTGCTATTCTTATCCTGGATAGGAATGCTGGTTTGTTTCTCCATTCGGTAATTGTGTGCACTTTTAAAGTCTGCCCCACGAGGCAGACTCTTTTTATTTTCTATTGAAATTGATGCCGATGATGCCGCCAATACTACCAGATAACAGACAGACCAGCAAAAACTTCAGGGTATTTTTATCAAAGGCAATTCCTTTACTCGAAAGATAAATTAGAGACATAATAATAAGTGCATATATTAATGCTGTTAGACCTCCTGTGAACCAACCTTTTCCATGTGCTTTTCTCGCCGTATAGAAGCCCGATAAAAATGCAGAAGCGATGATTACTGTATAAACAACCGAATCTATATTCGAATCATTTACACTCGTATATGTAAGTAGCATTGCAAAAATAGAAAACATAAACAGTGTCAGGATATTGCCAATGAGCGCCCCTTTAAACATTCTGATAACTAAATTTTCACCCATACTTTTCCTTTAAAAAACTTTCTAATAAAATGTATATTAGAAAGTTTGTAAATTATGACTATTCAGACTTTTTAAGAGAACTAATTCTAATTTTATCAATCTTAAGACCTGTTTTTCTGGTCACAATGTCCGCGATTTGGGCAATTTCATTTTGTGTCAATCCTTGTCTTTCTACAATTACATCCACACCATCATCATCTAATCTAACATAAGAACTACCAAACCCTTTAGATT
>JAVBPT010000047.1:0-13335 GCA_031549455.1 Eubacteriales bacterium | reverse complement strand
AATACAATTCTTTGTATCATTATCAAACCATCTTGCCTTTCCATATATCAAAAAAGTACTATAAACTTGAAATGCACCCCAAAAGTTAAACAAATCGTTTAACGATTGGAGGTGCATTTTGTTCTTATAATAATTCCAGATCTTTTTCTTCTAAAGTATCCTCTGCCCAGACAGAAGCCTGTACCTCTCCAATATGTTTCTTCTCTAGAAGCATCATACAAAGCCTGGATTGCCCAATTCCGCCTCCTATTGTATAAGGCAAGTTTTGATTTAAGACATCCTGATGATAAGGATACTTTAAACGTTCCTCACATCCAACCTTTTTTAATTGTGCAAGTAAGGAGTCCTCAGCCACCCTGATGCCCATAGAGGAAATCTCGATTGCCCGATCTAACACCGGATACCAAAGCAAAATATCCCCGTTTAAACTCCAATCATCATAGTCCGGGGACCTCCCATCATGTCTCTTCCCGTCACTCAACTCATCCCCTATTCCGATTATAAAGACTGCCCCATATTGTTTTGTAATCTCATGTTCTCTCTCCTTAGGGGACTTCTCTGGATATTGTTGCAAGAGATCTTCACTCGTAATGAAATGAATCTTCTCCGGCAAAAAGAAATCAAGCTTTGCAAAGCTCGCGCCAATGTATTGCTCTGTAGCCAAAATTGCAGAATAGATTTTTTGCACTGCATCCATTAGTGTTTCTATGGTTCTCTCATCTTTTCTAATGATCCTTTCCCAATCCCACTGATCCACATATACAGAATGTATCGCATCCAGATCTTCGTCTCTTCTGATTGCATTCATATCCGTATAAAGTCCTTTACCTTCTCTAAAGCCATATCTTTTTAACGCTACCCTTTTCCACTTAGCAAGCGACTGTACTATCTCTACCTCTTTTCCAATAGATCTGATATCAAATCCAACGGGTCGTTCCACCCCATTTAGATTATCATTGATCCCCGATTCCTTGGTTACAAAAAGAGGGGCAGACACTCTTAATAAATCTAGATTTTCAGCAAGTGACCGCTCAAAGAAATCTTTTATCTCTTTGATTCCGATTTCCGTCTCAAGCAAACTCAACTTTGTCATAAAACCTCCTTTGGGCAATAAAAAACGCCCCATAATTTTAAATTTTGGGACGAGAAATTTTATTTCCCGCGGTGCCACCCATTTTGACACATGCGTATCCACTTTCAATAATTCAAATGATCTCAATAAGTGTTCCTCAGCTTACTACTTATCCGAAAGATGCTCTCAGTCGGCGACATCTTATTCCTGTTGGATTTTCCAAAAAAGCGAAGTCTTATCTTCTTATAGAATACCACAGGTTTGATCCAAAAGTCAAGATTTTTTTACGCCTTCTCTTTTGGATTAAACAGAACCGCAATTAGGTACCCAAAAAAGATCGCGGCTGCGATGCCTCCCGCGGTGGCAGTTAGACCCCCTGTAAAGGCGCCCATAATGCCAGTTGTATCCACAGCTGTCTTCACCCCATTGCCCAGTGCATACCCAAACCCCACGATTGGGACTGTGGCTCCCGCACCTGCGAACTCCACCACAGGCTCATACCATCCGAGTCCCGTCAGAATCACCCCTGCTGTTACAAAAGCAACCAAGATCTTGGCCGGTGTAAGTTTGGTTTTATCGATTAAAATCTGTCCAATAACACAAATAGCTCCTCCCACCAAAAATGCATATAAAAAATCCATTATTCCCCTCTTTCTATAGCGATTGCATAGGCTATCCCTGGTATATTTTCTCCTTGTTGAACACTCAGCGTACTTAATAATGCACCTGTTGGCACAAACAAGATCTTTTTCCATTTATTATTTTTGAGCTCACTAAATAGGTAAGAAGCAAAGACGGATGCCGCACATCCACAACCGCTTCCTCCCGCTCCCACACCCTGGCTTTCGGTATCAAATATCTCAAGTCCACAATCAGAAAGTTTCTCCGATAGATCATATCCGAACTTCTTTGTAATATCATTTAGCAGGTCTTTTCCAACCTTCCCGAGATCTCCTGTTATAATTAAATCATAATAGTTGACATCACGATTGGTATCGATTAGATGATTGATAATCACATCCGCCGCTGCGGGTGCCATGACTGCCCCCATGTTGTATGGATCATTGATTTCAAAATCAACCATTTTTCCAATGGTGGCATGTGTAATATACGGGCCGTTTCCTTTTCCGAGAAGAAGTGCTCCACAACCTGTCACCGTCCAGGTAGCAGTTGGTGGTCTTTGTACCCCTTGTTCTAATGGTGAACGAAACTGTTTCTCCGCCGAACAAAAATGGCTTGAGGCTGCTACCACAATCTTTTCGGCAAACTCTCCATGTATAAGAACCGATCCGAGCGCTGTGGCTTCTGCAATGGTTGAGCAGGCCCCAAAAACACCAAAGTAGGGAACAGATAAGTCTTTTACCGCAAACGTACTGGCAGTCACTTGATTGAGTAAATCCCCTGCGATAATAAAGTCGATCTCTCCTTCTTTTAACTCGGACTTTTTAATCAATGTATCAATGGTTTGTTTCATCATTTTGCTCTCTGCCTTTTCCCAGCTATGTTCCCCGTACATTGAATCCTCAAGCACTTCATCAAAATAGTCGACAAGGGGGCCCTCCCCTTCTTTTTTACCGACAATAGATGCCGTATTTAATATAGATGGCGGGTTATCAAACTGTAATGTTTGTTTTCCAATTTTTTTATTCATTTTCTACCTCACAAAATAATATATTAATCCTACAACGATGGATGAAATAACACCATATACGATCACTGGTCCAGCCACTGTAAACATTTTAGCACCCACACCCATTACAAAGCCCTCTTTTTTATACTCCATAGCTGGTGCCACAATAGAGTTTGCAAAACCTGTAATGGGTATTATAGAACCCGCCCCAGCCATTTTTCCGATGTCGTCATACACCCCGATCCCTGTTAGAAGTGCTGACAAAATCACCAAAATCACCGTGGCCATACCACTCGCATCCTGTCTTGTATATCCATAATATCTAAAGGCATAAATAATCCCTTCCCCTAACGTACAGATCGCTCCTCCTACCAAAAAGGCTACGATGCAATTTTTCACAATGCTAGAATTCGGGGAATACTTCTTAACCATATCCTTGTATTCTCTTTTGATTTCTATTGATTTGTCCATAACGCTCCTCTTACTTAATAAAATTTGGTATCAGCCAATATGCAAATGACCCCACCATCTTGCCAGCAGCAAAGGCGAATATCATATAGTTTAAATTGATCTTAAATTTTGACTTTTCATTAAAAATGGGAAACACATCAAATACCTCTGCCAGTGCCATTGCAATAAATCCCACAAAAATCCCCTCAAAAATTCCAAGGGTAATCAAAATACCCTGGCCAAAGATCCCTAGCGAAAACTGAATGTCTGTAAACAAAGTGATGACTGTTCCTGTTAGCAAGCTTACAACAATTACGTATTTATAAGCCTTGAGCCAGTTGGTGGTATTGGTTCTGACAGAAATATATTTCACCACGCCCACACTGGTAATAAAGGCCGCATAGGCCGATGATATTACCATGCCGGCAGACAAACCGATCCCAATTAAAAAAATGTATTTCAAAATCATCATCTATGCTTTACCCTCGATATTTTTTATATGACTGGTATCTAAATCCTTAATGTATTTATCCATTTCCACATCAATCGGCGTGAGCTTAGAGCTTGTTGAACGGTTGAACTCTTTAAAAAAGTAAATCACTCCGAGAAAAACTCCAATGGAGTAAGGAATTGAAATCAAATAGGTCTTGTCTGTGCCCACTCCCATAACTAGTTCATAAATTCTCTTTTGTGTGCTAGACATGGATACATCATTATGAAAAGTCATAATGGCAACTCCGGTTCCAAAGAAAATCACCAGTATGGAAAATACAAGTTCAACTGCCACCATCATCTTATTTTTGATCTGGTTCTTTTTAAGGTTGGTATCGATTTTAAACAGCACGAGTGTTTTATCATTTTGAGTGAAAAAAATTTCAACATTATTAAACTCCTCTTTAAGCATTTTCACAACGTTGATCACATCGATCACCACTTCCTTTGATTCTCCTTTGTCGACCGGAAATCTCAGGACCTCAGAAGCAATTTTAGGATCCGCATAAACGTTTGCAATGTCTTGGAGTAAAATGGGTCTTAGCTTATTCATTTCAACATGCTCTTTTAAACTCAGATAAATCTGCCTCATGTTTCTCCCAAAAAGTCAACACTCACAAAGTATCCATCTTGATAGGTCTTGGTAGCCACTCTGTTTACAAAATAATAAAATCCTATTGTACACGACACGCCTAAAATGAACAAGGTAAAAATGAACCGGTTTGCGACTATTCTACTTGTCATAACATCACCCCTTTGTACTTATTTTGGAAGATATTTCAATATTTATACCTATTTTGGATTATTTTTCTTTAAGGCGTTGACACGGTCAAAATAATATGGTAAAATATGTAAGATGATTCGGAGGGAAGAATGAAAATGAAAAAATTAAGCGATGCAGAATCCCTTGCCGTCCTTTGCGAACTTGATTCATATACTGCACAAAGTCGCATGCAAATATATGATCATTTGAATATTTCGCCTCGGACTGCACTACTTTGTTCTGCACTTGCCACCCGTATAAACGGTAAACAGGTGCAAGACATTTGGAAGAATAATATGACGCAAATCGATCCAACGGCGCAAAGGATATATGCCGCACTTCTTAAAAATGCAGGCACCCAAGCAACGGATCTGATTAATAACGTGCTTATATTGAATAATCTTATTCCTCCGGTATCCCGTCTGGATAGCTCGCTAGCAGGATACGATCCAGAAGAGGTTCTTGATGCATTGCTTGATTCGGATCCTGAATTAGAGGAAGAATAAAATTTGGGCAGTAATGTTTTACTGCTTTTCTATTTGTAGCCCTATACTTTGTTTGACTTTTATGTCCTTTTAGAGTATAATGGCACTTGTTTAAAGAAAGAGGTAACCAATGAATTTCAATGAATTAAAAATAAAATCTGAGGTGTTAAATGCGATTGATCATCTAGGATTCACCACACCGACCAAAATCCAAGAAAAGATTATTCCACTCATCGTCGATGGATTCGACGTGGTTGGCCAGGCTGAAACCGGAACCGGAAAAACGATGGCTTTTACCGTGGGCATGCTCACCAACCTAGACTATAGTAGCAAGCATGTAAAAACACTTGTACTCGCTCCTACTAGGGAACTTGCAATACAAATTAGTGAAGAGATCAAAAAACTAAGTACATTCTGTAATCTCAAAGTTTTGAGTGTATATGGCAATTCAAGCATAGAAGAACAGATCCGCAAACTAAAAAGCGGAATCGACATTGTTGTGGGAACACCGGGAAGAGTACTTGACCTCATTAAAAGAAAAGTGCTTATACTCGAAAATCTCCAATTTTTTATCCTGGATGAAGCAGATGAAATGCTGGATATGGGATTTAAAGAAGATCTTGAATCCATTTTTAATGCGTCCAATCAAGAAAAACAGGTCCTGCTGTTTTCAGCAACTATGCCTAAAACCATCCTTTCAATGGCCAAAAAATATATGAAGCAAACCTTTGAAGAGGTTTCTGTAGTGACCAATATTAAAACGGCCAAAAATATTCGGCAGGTCTATTATTTGATTAATGATAAATACCGCACAGAATCAATGTGTAGAATATTAGATCAGGTCCATCCCAAACGCGCAATCATCTTTTGCAACACTAAAAAAAGTGTGGATGAGCTTTATGCCGATATGTCCAAAAGAAAATATAATGTGGATATGATTCACGGGGACATCACACAGTCTCAAAGAATCACAACGCTTGATCGGTTTAAAAAAGGAGCATTCACCTATCTTGTGGCAACGGATGTTGCCGCTAGAGGAATCCATGTTGAAGATATTGAATTGGTAGTAAATTATCACCTTCCTCAAGATGATGAGTCTTATATCCACCGAATTGGCCGAACCGGAAGAGTAAATAAGTCAGGACTTGCGGTGTCATTCGTTTCTTCGAGAGAAGAAAGAGAAATCGGATACCTGGAAAAATATATTAATACCAAAATTGAAAAAGAGAATGTACCCACCCTGGATGATATCTTGCCAGCAAGATATGAAGATATTTTGCAAGATATTCGCTCCAAAACGTCTGATTGTGGGCCTAGTGTATTCAATGATTACCTCAATCAGTTGGGAGAAGATGAATTAAAACAAATCTGCAACTACTTATTAGATAGAGAATTGAAAAGAAAGATGGGTTCTAATTTTGGCATTGATATTTCTCTGCCAGCTCGAATCAAAAGCACAGGAGAAAGAACCGAATTTAAAAGCAGAAGAGACAACAAGTCAAGAGATCGGTACCCTGCTTCCCCTCAGAAAAGAAGTGGAAAAGGAAGCCGTGTTTTTCTTACCGTCGGTAAGATGGACCAAATTAATAAAAAAGAGCTGCTTGAGCTACTTGAAAAAACAGCCTCTATTCCGAAAGGAACCTGCTCAAACGTAGAAATCCTAACCAAATTTACCTTTCTGAATGTTGAAGAAAAATATTTGGACCAGCTCATTAAAAAATGCAATCATCTAAAGTATAATAATAAAGTGATCAAAATAGAAAAAGCCAAAAATTGAGATTAAACATTAATCTCAATTTTTATGTTGACACTTACTTCCGGATGCAATTTAACCGTGATCTCATAGATCCCAAGCATTTTAATAGTCTCCTTTAAGACGATCTTTCTCTTGTCTATTTTCAACTTTGTAACTTTTTCAATCTCGTTTGCGATCTCAGCATTTGTGATACTTCCAAAAGTCTTCCCTGCCGCCCCTGCTTTTGTAAGAATTTTATACTCATATTTCTTTAAAATTTCCGCCTGACTTTTTGCTTCCTCAAGCTCATCCTGTTTTCTCCTTTCTTCCTGCTTTTGCTTTGATTTTAAAATATTCATATTGGCATTGTCTGCTGGAATGGCAAGTCCCTTTTTGATTAAGAAGTTATTGGCGTATCCTTCGCTCACTTCTAAAATGGCATCTTTTTTTCCTAATGTCTTTACATCATTTAATAAAATAACCTTCATAAACTACCTCTCCTTGAAATTATTATATCGAATTATTCAAATAATTGCAAGGAAAAAGAGTGTATTCAACACTCTCCTTCTCATCCTATTCTAGTGCATCCACTATTTTTTTAGGGATCTGATTGTTCTCAAATGTTCCAATGACAAAACGTTCATAGTCTTTTTCATCATTATACAACACCATACCAATTCTATAGCCGAAATCATATTTGGAGTAATCACTTGATAACATTTGGATGTACATCTCCATATCCCCTTTGTCATCGATAATGATATGTCTATAATTTTCTTTCACACTATCAAAATCGTCCTCTTTGGAGTTATAGTAATAGCTTCTGGTCTCGATTAAATCTCCACTCTCTGTAATAGAAGTCTCTTCTTTGCGATAAACAATCATTTGTTTTACATCTTTTGCTGATAAAATAATTTTATCATAATAGTCATGATCATCCAGAAACTCGTAGGTTCTCATATAGCTTCTCTTGATGACAATGTAGGGCTTCAAAGACTTCTCTGGCGTTCTTGGATAAGAATCCCCATACTCACTCATCCTTTGCTCTGCCTCCGTATCAACCACATTAAATTCTACTGTCGCTTGTCTCTCTTCGGAAACCATCTGCTCAAACTTTTCCGCCAAAACATCCTGTTTTAAAGCTTCCAACAAAGCGGCCGCCTCTTTTTTGCTTGTAATTTGGAGTTGTTTATTCAGATAGGCACTATATAAATAGGCAGTTGTAAATTCGCCCATATCCATATTGAAAATATCTTGATACTTTTTCATTTTATATTCCCTAGACTCATACAGCGGGCGTAATTCCGTTTCGATTTCTTCTATAGTGTAACTATACTTTCTAACCATCTTGGTTCCATTTTTGAGTTCATAAGTAACATATCCATTTCGAATGTCATATACATTTTGATCCCCTTTCGAATCAATTAGCTTCTTATGAATTTCCATAACCTGTTTAATGTTTTCTTCTTCCGTTACACTGCTCTTAGGTGGAATCAATATAAAACGCCTACTTGCATAATCATATTCGCTATCCTCGAATTCATTTGAAAAATTTGCACTCTTAATCTGTGAAAGTTTGGGTACCCTTCTTTTAAATCCAACCGCATCAACCTTAACCAGACCAAAGAGTATAAAGAAGAGCAAAATGTAAGCAACAAATCCTTTATAACTACTTTTAAAAATATAAATACTTTTCTTCAGAATCATCTCTGCAATAAAGTAGCCAAGTATTGATCCTACGATATAACCAAAAATCAACCACGCGCTGCTACTTCTTTGAAGACTCATCATTAGGATACCAACCGTGATGGTAGCACAGAATGCAACACCATATTTAAAGATTGGTTTTAGAATGTCGAAGCACACACTTTCTGTCGCGCTCTCGCTCTTTCGTAGTTTATATACATAAATGGATAGGATATAGATCACAAGCATCGCAATGATGTAAAACACCATCTCTTTTATCCCGAATGAATGCTCTCTATAAATCCCCATCATCCTAGCAATGGGACTGATGTACTCCAGTTTCTCAATATAGGCTGTTTGGACCACATAAGAAGACAGGAGCTCAGAAAGTGTATAAAAAATCGTTACACCAATCACAAATGGAAGGATTAGAAGGATATAGCTCACCACGCCCTGAATGATCGAATTTCCGATGCAGAGTCCAACGAATGTGGTAAACATAAACATAAATAGTGAGAGTATACACACAATAAACACCCATTTAAAAATAGATCCATAAGTTACCAGTGTTAAACCATATGCCCATTTTTCAACCATTACAATTAGACCAATCAATACAGTTGGAAGAATCAGAATTATTTTACCGGTTAGAATTCCCGTATTTAGAAGCTGTGTTCTTGTTGCCGGTAAGCCATGCATAAAAGTAACACTGCTTTGATGCTGCATATATTTAAATATCAGAATGGCAAGCAAAACAGGAAGGATCACAACGATCATCAAGACGATCTGTCCACCATTTGTAAAGTTCAAAAAATATTGAACAAATCTCGCTAGTCGCTCCGCCTTTGTGATGCTTTGAAGATCAACATAGTTCTGCGCGCTCATAATCACACTTAATGGGAAAATCAAAAATAGTAAGATGACATAGCCAAGTCCGATTAACCAGTATTGTTTTAAATTATTCTTTAGCACCTGCATGTTAATTAAAGAATTTATTTGCTTCAATTTCTTCACCCCCTAGCTCATAAATAAATACTTCCTCTAATGTGAGTGGTAATAAATCAAATATAATGGGTTTCTTTATTTTGATCTCCTTTTCTAGCTTTTCTTTATCTCCCCTTATAATGACGTTATATACTTTGCCCACCCGCTCCTTATTGACCACCTTTAGCTGCTCCGAAAATGTCAGTTCTTCTTCATGGTCAAAAGCAAGTTGAACCTTATGGATATTTACTCTAAGTTCGTCTAACTTTTTCTCAAGCACAATTCTTCCCTTATCCATAAAACCAACTGAATCACAAATGTCCTCTAATTCTCTTAGGTTGTGAGAGGATACCAATGTGGTCATCTCCCTCTTTGAGACCTCGTTCAATATCAGCTTTAACACATTTCTACGCATGATCGGATCTAGCCCGTCTAATGGTTCATCCAGAATCAGAATATCTGGTTCTGCGCTAAGCGTTAGCCAAAAAGCCACCTGCTTCTTCATCCCCTTAGATAATGTTTTGATTCTTCTCTTTTTGCTAATGTTAAAGATCTCCCCTAATTTCTCAAACTTCTCTGTGTTAAATTTATGATAAATGCCTTTATAAAATGTAGCCATATTTTCTATTGTGTATTGGTTGAATGCATAAAAGTCGTCCTGTATATACCCTATCCTTTGCTTTAGAGCGATGTTTTCATAAACTCCCTCCCCATCAATTCTTATCTCACCCGCTTCCTCTTTATATACTCCCGCAAGGTGCTTTATGAGGGTTGTTTTCCCTGAGCCGTTTGGCCCAACAAGTCCATAAATGCTCCCTTTTTCTACTTTCATATTGAGATCGGAAAGGACAAGCGTTTTGTCAAAACCTTTTTTCAATGATTTTACCGTTATCAAATTTTTCACCTCAACTTTCTTCTATTATTTTAATGATGTCTTCTTTTTTTATGTGAAGATCTAATAGCTCATTCACTTTTTCTCTTAATGCCTCTAGCAGTATTTTTCTTTGTCTCTCAATAATTTGTTCTATATTTTCGCTGACAAAGTTTCCTTTGCCGAGTACGGTATAAATATAGCCCTCCGATTCTAGTTCCCTATAAGCTCTTTGTATGGTATTGGGATTCACCATCCGCAGAACCGCCAGCTCTCTAACAGAAGAAAGTTTTTCATTTGGTTTTAAGACTCCCTTTAATATCTGCAGTTTTATGTTTTCAATGATCTGCACATAGATCGGGTCATTCATCTTCTCACTACTATTCACTCTACACCTCCTTTTTTATAGTGTATGATGCTAACTAATACACTTAATACAGTATACGCAAAATTTATTATTTGTCAAGACAAAAAAATAATCCTGAATACATTCAAGACTATTTAAAAACACCTTTTACATTTCAAATTCGTTTTCATTCCCTATTAGGAGTTCTGAAACCACCTCAGAGGGTACCAAGTCCACCCTACCCAAACCATTTTCCTCGGTTGATATCATAAGATGTGAGGATTCGGGATCAACATTTAAACCAAGTATTTGTCCACATGGCACTTCAAAAACTCCAGCATACTCTCCATCTTCAAACACCATGATTTCCCGGTCGAAAGCCAGGTATGCCTTTCCTCCATTTTTTTCCGCCCCCATTGCACTAAAAGTTCCTGTTTTCGATGCAACCTCTTTTGTGACTAAAATCTCCTCGCTAGGGTTTGTAATGACAAGCGTACCCTTAAAGTCATCCATTTCTTGTTTCATTACAAAAATCTCGCTTTGGATCTCCCCGTTCTCCATAAGATGGACGCTTGCTTCTCCAGTTTCCCTATTAATACAAAACAAGTGCTCCATCGTCGCTATGATTATCTTAGGGGAAAATCCATCGATTATTTTAACCCTTTTTTTTCTAAGTTTCTCAGTATATTCGGTTACGGTAAAGTTATTTTTTCCTTCGCAAATCAAGGAGATTGTTCCCCCTTCCTTACTCATCCTAAAATTCGCACCTTTCCTTCTCATTCCCACAATTTGTCTAAGCTCGTTTCCACTCAGATCGTATCGTTTTATTTTACTCTCTCCCCCTCCCAAAACGCCAATCGCAATCCCTTTTCCTTTATGAGGTAAGTCGACCAAAGCCGCACCGAACGGAAGATCATAGACGCAAAACCGCATGATCGCTCCACTATGAATTCCTTTCTCGAAACCTTGTGCTCTTTGATTTATACTTTTCATCTCAACCCCCATAAATGTTTTTATCATTATATTACGGTTTCGGTCGATTGTCAATACGTTAAATTGCTTTGAATTTAAGAAAAAAGAATGACTTACCAAAGCGTATCATTCTTTTTTCTTAAATATCTCTTCTCCTGCTCTACCTCCTCTGGGTTTGTTTGATTATAATCAGCATAAATATCATACCGTCAGGATAAAACAATCGTTACCCAAATAGATAACTTTGCTTTTAGGAATCTCTTTAGGTTCGAAACGGCTTTTCCTTCTACATACATTGTTTTGTTGACCTACACTATTTTATTCCCAAATCATAAAGTAATAAATAAAGTAAATGGAAAGAGAATGAAAGATGAGACGTATTCCTTTAGAAAAAGCCGCAAACCAAGTTTGCGATGCCAATTCAAAACCACCTTTTATCTTCCAATTGCCTCCTGAAGAAGGAAGAAAGAAATTAGATGAAGCACAAGATGCCCCTGTTTACAAATATCCCGCCAATATCACCTATATGAATGTGAACACGGGTGCATATGGACCTGTCCGTCTGTTTCAGGTAAAACCACTTAATCCGTCCCAAAATCAAAATGTCATTTTTTATATTCATGGTGCGGGATGGGTATTCGGAAACTTTCATACACACGAAAAGCTGGTAAGAGAACTGGCTGCCCGTACCAATTCCGTGGTTTTGTTTCCCGAATACAGCCTTTCTCCCGAGGCAGAGTACCCTGCCGCTATCCAGCAGTGCTATAACCTCTTATGCATGCTTCCCGACCTAAATAAAAAAATGGGCTGGAATTTAAAACTAGATAGTTTGACAGTAGCCGGAGATAGTGTTGGTGGAAATATGGCCACCGTTATGAGTCTTATGGCCAAATACTTTGGTGGCCCTAAAATCCATAAACAATTATTGTATTACCCTGTTACAAACGCTCGCTTTGATACCCCTTCCTATTATGAATTTGCCACTGACTACTATTTATATAGAGAGGGCATGATGTGGTTTTGGGATCAATATACGACTTCTGAGCAGGACCGGAATCAAATCACCGCCTCTCCTCTTCGGGCCACAAAAGAACAACTAGAAAATCTTCCCCCTGCTATGATCATCAATGGCGAGGCAGATGTTTTAAGAGATGAGGGCGAAGCATATGCTAAAAATTTATTAAGTGCGGGCGTGGATGTGACCGCCATTCAGGTGCAGGCAATTATACATGATTTCGTTATGTTAAATGCGCTAGACCAAACCAATGGTTGCCGAGTTGCTATGGATGCATCGGTCGACTGGATTAACAAGAGGAATGCTGCGCTATAAAGTGCAACGGTTCCGTCAAACTATGTGATAGCTTATTTGACATAAAAAATGAGGTACTGAAACTTTGTGCTTTGGTGCCTCATTTTTTATTTATAAGTTAGTAAAATTTTACTCCTATCATTTTATCTGCAAATCTCCTTCTCTTTTAGGACTTTGAAAACTTCTAAGTTTTTCTCGTTTGAAGCGATCCATTCCTTCACTATTTTAATCTCCTTTAAATTCACCAGCTTTAATAAGACACGAATATCACTAATATAGTTATAAGTCAGATCAAGATAGGTTAACGCTGTCAAATTTTCTAGCGGACTAATATCTGTTATCCTGTCGCCATACAAATCGAGATAAGTCAAATCTTTTAATCCTGCCAACGCCCGGATATTTTTTATTCCTTGGCATTGCTTTAACGTGAGTTTGGTCATCTTCGTCAATTCTGCTATTGGGCTAATATCACTTATTTCACAAAAATCGATATACAGTTCCGTTAGGTTCTTTAAACTAGACAGTGGACTGATATCTTTC
>JAVBPT010000071.1:0-2892 GCA_031549455.1 Eubacteriales bacterium | reverse complement strand
ATGTAACACCGTTCCACCGGTATATCTGGTTTGAAGTTCTTCTTGCCGATCTAATGCTTCAAATAAGTCTTCCGTATATCCAACAGGAAGTTGCGAGCTGTTTGTATAATACGGCTTTTCTGCTCCCGCTGTAATGATATCCGAATATAAAGATCTGTCAATTTTTGCAAGTCTATAACTTGTGCCCTCCGCTGGTGTTGCTTCTAGATTAAATAGGTTTCCAGTTTCTTCTTGGTAACCAATAATCACATCCCTCATGTATTCTAACACTTCAACAGCAAATTTATTTCCCTTTTCCGTTGTAATGTCTTCTTCTTTTCCAAAAAGATTACTAATGGCTTCATTCATTCCCACAAGCCCAATGGTGCTGAAATGGTTTTTGAAATATTCCCCAAATCTTTCATTTACTGTATTTAGATAATACACAGTATAAGGATATAATCCTCTAACCGCTTCTTTTTCAAGCAATTTTCTCTTAATCTCTAAAGAAGTCTTCGCAATGTCCATATATCGTTTTAGTTTTGCATAAAATTCTTCTTTTGATTCAGATATATAAGCCAATCTTGGTAGGTTCACTGTTACCACACCAATACTTCCGGTCAATGGATTGGATCCAAATAATCCGCCACCACGTTTAATTAGTTCTCTATTATCTAGTCTCAAACGACAACACATGCTTCGCGCATCATCTGGTGACATATCTGAGTTTACAAAGTTTGCAAAGTACGGTGTGCCATATTTAGAGGTCATTTCCATCACTTTGTCCACGATTGGTCTATCCCAATCAAACTCTTTGCTGATGTTATAAGTAGGGATTGGGAATGTAAAGATTCGACCTCTAGCGTCCCCTTCCATCATCACTTCGCAAAACGCTTGATTGACAAGATCCATTTCTTTTTGGAAGTCTTTATAGGTATACTTCTCGTAAACTTCCCCACCAACCAAGGCTGGTACATTTTCCATATTTTTAGGACATTGTAAATCTAAAGTAATATTTACAAATGGGGTTTGAAATCCCACTCTTGTTGGTACGTTGATATTGAAAACAAATTCTTGCATGGCTTGTTTCACTTGTGTATAACTCAATTGATCCTTGTGAATAAATGGAGCAAGGTAAGTATCAAATGAGGAAACCGCTTGAGCGCCTGCTGATTCTCCTTGCAGGGTAAAGAAGAAATTCACAAGTTGTCCCAAAATGGTTTTTAAATGTTTGGCAGGTTTGCTTTCAATCTTACAGGAAACCCCACCAAAACCTCGCTTGATAAGATCCTCTAGACTCCATCCACAACAGTATGGCGCAAATGTGCCAAGATCATGAATATGTACAAACCCATCTGTGTGGCTGTTTTTAACTGGTTCCGGATAAATCTTATTGAGCCATATGTTCTTAATTACTTCCTGAAAAATATGATTGTTTAGACCTTGAAGAGAATAGCCCATATTTGAGTTTTCTTTTACCTTCCAGTCTGATTGTGTAACATATCCGTCAAATATGGTTTCAATATCCATAATCAGGCTCTTATTGTCTCTTAATTCCTGATGTTTAAATCTATATAAAATGTAATTTTTTGCTACTTCACGTTCTCCCGCTTGCATCAATGCATTTTCTACGATGTCTTGTATTTCTTCAATTGTAGGCCATTCTGTCTTATTTTTGTTCTCTGATATTTGACGTCCCCAATACCTGTTTAGCTCATACGCCACCTTATCAGATAAATAATCCGCCGTTCTTTGTAACTCTTCTGTATCCCTATCCATATAGATAGAGTATAAAGCGTTTTTAATAGCACTTGTTATCTTTCCTTGATCAAACAATGCTACTTCGCCAGTTCTTTTGATAACATATTTAATCATAATTAACTCCCATTCCCTTACATTATTTTATTAGTTTTTTGAGTTCTCCCATAAATGAGTCAATGTCTTTAAACTGCTTGTACACAGATGCAAATCGAATGTATGCTATTTCATCAAGTTCTTTTAGCTTTTCCATGACAAGCTCTCCAATCACCATGCTTTCCACTTCTGTCTTTCCCAGTCTGTAAAGCTCATTTTCGATTTCATCCACGGCTTTCTCTATGTCCCCCATAGAAACTGGCCTCTTCCAACACGCTTTCGTCAAACCATTTAACACTTTACTTCTGTTAAACTCTTCACGAAGACCATTCTTTTTGATCACCATTAAAGGTACTTCTTCTATCCGCTCATAGGTCGTAAATCGTTTTTGACAGTGTTCACACTCTCTTCTTCTTCTAATTGCTTTGTCATCTTCCGATGCTCTTGAGTCGATCACTTTTGTATCCTTATTGGCGCAAAAAGGACAATTAATCTTTCTCACCTCTTTTCTCTGTTCAACACTATATGTTGTATATGGTTATAATTATAGACACAAAATAATGTATGTCAATATCTTTTTTAAAAAATTTTACTTGACAAAAAACGCTAATTATTTTCTACCTTTTTCTCATTTTCCTTCTCAATCAGGATTACATCATCCCCAATTTTTTTAATTTCCTTTAGCGGAATTTCATATGATTCGTTGGATGAAAAAAGGAGCGAATTCTTTTTGTTATCCTTTGTAATAATCTTTGCAATCCTCCCAGTAGAAAGGTCTACCTCTAAGTCCTCAATGAAGCCATAACACGTACCATCCCCTATATTGATCACCTCTTTTGTCATCAGTTCACTCAAATAATACATTGATACCTCAAAAAAAATATACTATATATAGTATAGTATATTACAAAGTTTTGATTTAAAGCAAGTATAATATAAGAATTCACTTAATTTACAACCTATCTCTGCATAATCGTCACCTTAACCATCTCTCCTGGCTGCTTTTTAATCTTAGCTCTATTCTCTTTCCGAATGCCGATGATATGGCAGGATGTCTTC
>JAVBPT010000023.1:0-11540 GCA_031549455.1 Eubacteriales bacterium | reverse complement strand
GATCTAATTGTAAGTGTAAAAAAAGCATTTGGCGAAGAAGAGTACGAAAAGCAAAAAAATAAAATAACAGCGGGTTATGAAAAAGAAAAGCAAAAACATTTGGATGAGATTTCAAAAAGTGCTGAGAAACTTGGCTTTGCTGTTAAATCAAGCAATGCAGGAATCTACTTTCTTCCGGTGATTGATGGAGAAATGATTAGTGAGGAGCAGTATGCTCAGCTTCCCGAGGAGAGGCAGCAAAAGATTCAGGAGAATTCTAAAATTGTACAAGCTGAAGCAAGCGAGATGATGAAGAAAGTGAAGGCCGTTGAAAAGGAAATTAAAAAAAGAGTAGAGAGGCTTGAGTATGAGATCGGTCTCTTTGTTGTGGGTAACTCCATTATGGATTTGAAGAAGAAATATTCGGATCATCCGGAGGTGGTAATCTATCTTGAAAAGATGAAAGAGGATATTTTAGATAATATCAAAACATTGTATGAGGATGAGGAGGACAATGAACAGTCTCCGATGTTTCCATGGGGAGCAAAAAAGAGAGAGGAAACAATAAAAAAATATAGAGTAAATCTATTTATTGATCATGCTAAACAGAAAGGGGCGCCAGTCATTGTAGATTTCAATCCAAGTTTTTATAATATCGTAGGAAAAGTAGAGTACCAAAATGAAATGGGCAACCTGGTAACGGACTATATGAAAATAAAGCCGGGACTACTACACCAAGCCAACGGAGGTTATCTGATTTTGCAAGTGGAAGACTTGTTAAAGAAACCGTTTGCCTGGGATGCTTTGAAACGAAGCTTAAAAACGCGTGAGATTGAGATTGAAAACCTAAGGGAACAACAGGGCAATGTGGTGATTGCATCTCTGAAGCCGCAAAATATTCCGCTGGATTGTAAAGTCATCCTGGTGGGTGGGAATTATATTTATCATGTATTATACGATAATGATGAGGATTTTAAAAAACTATTTAGAATTAAAGTCGATTTTGATGTTGAAACGGAAAAAAATATCAAGAATATTAAGCTAATGGCGAAGTTTATTAGGAGCTTTGTGGATAGGGAAGAGACACATCATTTTGACAAATATGCAGTGGCCGAGGTCATACAATATTGTTCAAGAGTCGTGAGTGATCAGGCCAAGATTACAACCAAGTACAATGAGGTGGCGGAGCTACTCATTGAAGCAAGCGCCTGGTCCGAGCTATCGGAGGACACGCTTGTAAAGGGAGAACATGTCAAAAAGGCAATAACAGAAAAAGAATATCGCTCAAACCTATATGAGGTAAAGCTGGACGAGATGATAGATCAAGACCTGCTGATGATCGATACAACAGAAGGAAAAGTAGGACAGATCAATGGACTCGCGGTCTTGGATACGGGGGATCATACTTTTGGAAAGCCAGTTCGGATCACGGCGACCACCTATATGGGTAGATCAGGTATCATCAATATTGAAAAAGAAGCCAGTATGAGTGGAAAAATACACAATAAAGGAGTGCAGGTTCTTGCAGGGTATCTGGGGCATAAGTATGCACAAGACATGCCGCTTTCACTTTCTTGCCGAATCTCATTTGAACAAAACTATTCGGGAATTGATGGAGATAGCGCATCCAGCACAGAGCTTTACGCTATCTTATCAAGCCTGTCGGAGATTCCGATTAAACAAAGTATCGCGGTGACAGGGTCCATCAACCAGTGGGGGGAACTTCAACCCATCGGGGGGGCATCCTTTAAAATCGAAGGATTCTTCAAACTTTGTAAGGCCAGGGGCTTGACAGGTACACAGGGCGTGATCATTCCATGGCAGAACGCAAAGGAGCTTGTGTTAAAAGATGAAGTGATTGAGGCGGTTAAGTCTGGGAAGTTCCACATCTATCCGATTAAAACGATTGATGAGGGGATCGAGATTTTGACAGACGTGCCAGCTGGTCGTGAATTAAAACATGGCAGATATTCAGAAGGGACGATTCACCAAAGGTGCATCGAAAAACTGAAGAGATTCCATAAAGAACACACAAGAGGAGCAAAACAAAAGGTAGAAGAAGAATAAGGAGGAGTGTATGAGAAAGGTTTTAATCATTCTGATTCTTTGCATCTTGGTTTTAACATGTCTTTTCTTTCTTAGGGATAAGGCGATTGCGCCTGCCAATAATCATCTAAGTGAGGAGGAAATCAATCAAAACGGAGAAGAGGAAGAGCTTCCAAAAGAAGAGTATGAAGCACTGGACATGCATGAGGTGTCAGAGAAACTAAATTTGAGCTATATGGAAATTAAAAAGATTGTCAGCCCGCTTAGTGCGAGCATTCTAAATATTCATATCAATAAGATCATAGAAGATTGTAGAGAGATTGCGAAATTGGAAGAGGTCAAAAAGGTTGTTTTGGAAGCCAAGGCTTTTGAAACCGCGGATCACTTTTCTTTTGTATTTGAAGGAAGAATAGAGTATGTGGACGGGAAAATTAAACCTGTTCTTGAGGTATTAAATTATGAGAAACTCTTGGGGTCACAAGTGAATTTTAAATCAATTGTCAATCAAGATCCTGAGAACATGAGGCAATTTCAGGCATTTTTGAAAGCTAGAATGAAAGAGCTTGGTCTGTACGAGGTGGATCTGGATTTAGATACCAAAATCTACTTTTTGAGCAATAAAATGGTGCTTTCGTACCTAGATAAAGAGGGTACATCTTATATCAGCTTTGAATGTTCCATCCAAGAGGTAAAACCCTATATGATCAGCAAATAATGTAAAAAAATAGAAATCAGGTTGAAATGTTTACATAATAATGCTATAATGAAGTTAGTATTGTAACAGAGGTGATATTATGAGTATAAGACCTATTGATATGCAGGCAACCATAGTTCAATCAACGCTACAAAATAGCACACAAAATCAGGCCAGTGCAGCAGCTCATTCGACAACAGTGAAGGTAAAAAAAGAGCAAGAAGAGGTTAAGGTAAAGGTCAATAGCGCTGTTAAAACAGATATGGTAAGAGCGTTAAATGAGAATGAGGAGAAGGAAAAACGTAGAAAAAAACGCGGTTTCTTTAGCAAGAAAGAGAAGAAAAAAGGTGAAGACGACGAGAAAGAGAATGAAACCACACAAGTAAAGCATATTGATTATAGAGCATAGGGGAAGAAGATGAGTATAGAACTTTTGAGTTTGATCATATTTATAGGAGGCTTATTGGTACTGGTTTACGGTATATTCTTTTCGCCAACAGAAGAGGAAGAAAGAATCATTAACTCCACATTGGATTTTGAGCAAGTGGATAAATTGATCAATAATCTTCAAACACATGTGCTTGAGGCGGATAAGATCCTAATTGAGCTGGATAAGTTTTCGACACATATTACAGGGCAATTAGAAGAAAAGCATAACGAACTTCTCTTATTTTTTCAACTTGTAGATGAGAAATTTCAGAAGTTACAAAAAGAAGAAGCCAGAATTGAAAAAGAAAAAGAGGCATTTGCAAAAATTGATTTTGTAGATAAAATACCGGAGAGAATCGAAATGCCCATTCCTCATATTTCTTCTGGCGGTTTTATTATGCCAAAACCAGCAGAACCAAAACCGTTAGCGGCGGCTTCTCATAATTCCACATTTGACGAAGTGGCTTTTATGTTTGAGAAGGGAAAAAACGTGGATGAGATTGCAAGGACACTTGGTAAAGGAAAGGGCGAAATTAGACTTATGCTGGATCTCATGGGAAAAGAAGGTTAACGGATGAAGATGGATATAAAAAAAACAGATCTTGAAAGTTTAAAGGTAAAATTAAAGGATTTTAAAAAGAAAATCAAAAAAAATTTTTTTGCTGGTGTTGGGGCGGGGCTCATTATTGCAGCGATTAGCATTATTTTCATTTACTCCGTTTCCCGGGGTAAGATTGTGAGTACAATGAGCAATGCACAGATTATCGAAAAGGCGAAAGCCATGGGTATGAAGTTCCCAGCAGAATTACAAGGAGACCTGGATGACACAAAATAAGCGCTTGTTGCCGGATATCTATGTAAAGGATATCTTCTGTATAGATTATCAAAAATTAATCAGTGAAGGTATAAAGTTATTTATATTCGATATTGATAATACACTAAAACCGTATGGCGAAAAAAAACCGCCTGAAAAAGTAATCAAACTATTTGACCAGTTAAGAAATCAAAACGTAGAGGTATCGCTACTTTCTAATGGAAGAAAAAAGAGGGTGAAGGAGTTCGCGGAGCAGTTAGATATGGTAGCTTTACATATGAGCCTTAAACCGTTACCCATCTATTTAACACATTTGATGAAAAAACATGGAGTGGGGCGACAGGACACCTGTATGATCGGTGATCAGATTTTTACAGATGTTTTGGCCGGGAAATTGGCTGGGATTAAGACTATTTTAGTTGAACCGATAGAAGATACCAAAAAGGTGTCAGGTAAGGTAAAAAGATGGCTTGAGAAAAAGATTTTAAAAAACATAAAATTGAAGGAGGAAGTTTAAGATGTTAATGGCAAGCGACGTAAGACCAGGAGTGACCATTCAATACAATGGAGGGTTATACACCGTAATTGATTTCCAACACGTAAAACCGGGAAAAGGATCTCCTTTTGTGAGAATCAAGATGAAAAATATGTTAACGGGTTCAGTGACGGAAGATTCTTATAGACCAGAGGAAAAGTTTGAAAATGCAATGATTGAAAGAAAAGATATGCAATATTTATATAATGATGGAGAGCTGTTCTACTTTATGGATGGTACAACATATGACCAAATTTCTGTAAATAGGGGAGAGGTGGGCGATGCCCTAAAATTCATTAAAGAGAATGAGACCGTAAAGATTTTGCAACATGAAGGAAAGGTAATCGGAATCGAACCACCAATTTCAGTAGAGCTTGAAGTCACCGAAACCGAACCAGGAGTGAAGGGAGATACTGCAACGGGAGCGACCAAACCAGCAATTGTTGAAACGGGTGCAAAGGTTTTTGTGCCGCTTTTCGTAAAGCAAGGCGAGAAGATCAAGATTGACACGAGAACAGGTGATTATTTAAGCAGAGCATAAAGAAAAAAGAGGCATTTCAGCACGAGATGGTTTTTAATAGCTCAAAAATAGAAAATATTGACTTTTTATATAAAATATGCCATAATAAAGACAATTTGGAGGTTTTATGCCCATTTATGTTAAACTTGGATTTCTTGGACCCGATGGAACATTTGGATATGATGCATGCATAGAGTATGAACGACTAATTAGAGAGAAATACGGTGATCTGGTAGAGGTGGAAAGGATTCCTTTTAAAAAGCACAAAGAGTTACTAGATGCAGTTTGTAAGGGAGAAATTGATGAGGGTGTGGTACCTTTCTATAACTCAGAAAATAGTCAGGTGAGAGATGTAAATCAGATTTTTGAATCCTCATCATGTCTAGCTTGCGATCTAAGTGTTTGTGATCGAATTGATCTTTTGATTGAACAAAACATTCTGACAAGCAATGATACGGTGGGTCTAAGGGGGCTCCAATATCTCTTATCTCACATACAACCATTTGGTCAGTGCGATCGTTTCATAGAAGGCTTTTTAAATGAAGGGATTACAAAAATTGCGACTGTTAAGAGTACTGCAAGAGCAGCACAAATTATGCAACTGATTGCGCGTCAAGATCTTACAGAAGAGGAAAAAGTGCAGATTGCAGAGGAACTTAGAGCTGTGAAGGAAGGCGCGATGGAAGATGCGCCTATTGGGGAAAAATTGGATTGGATAGATGGCCTAAAAGAAAGAGGAGCCTGCATTTGCAATATCAGTTGCGCAGGTCTTTACGACCTCAGAGTTTTGGCCGAGAGAGTGCAAAATACAGATCATAATACCACCGTTTTCCAAGCAGTGTATGATGCATCCTCTATGGATACACTAGCAGAAAGAATCGGACAACCAGAATTAGAATAGTGAATGTAAATCTAGACAGCCTCTTATCAGTAGGGGCTGTTTTTTACTAAAAAAGAATGTGTCAAACATTCTCTTCAATGAGTCGATATCCTATTTTATTGGCCTCACCGGCACCCATAAACATCACAATATCTTGCTTCGCACAGTGTTCTTTAAGATAGACTGCGATCTCTTCAAAGTCTTTTATATAAATCGCATTTTTATTATATTTCTGGATCTCATTCACAAGGTCAGCGGGATAAACATTCACCGTGTTTTCCTCGCGTGCCGCATAGATGTCGGTTATAATAACATAATCTGCACCTGAAAGACTATGTCCAAACTCGCGGAGCAGTGCTTTTGTTCTTGTATAGGTATGGGACTGAAAAACCACCCAAATGGCATGATGTCTCATCATTTTTGCCGTTTTGATACTGGCATGAATCTCTGTTGGATGGTGTGCGTAATCATCCATTAGTCGGATTTCTTGGTATTCCCCGATAAAATCTAGCCTTCGTTTGGAACCTGTAAAATTTTGAATACCTCTTTGAATGCTTTCAATGTCTACTCGATAAGAGAGAGCGATAGCAATTGCGGCAAGTGAGTTTGAAACGTTGTGCTCTCCTGGAACAGAGAGTTTGATCGTGCAAACGAATTTACCATTTTGGATGAGGTCGTAGCTGGCCACCCCATCCTCATCATAAGAGATATTGGAAGAGTATAAGTTTGCGGATTCATTTCCATATGTAAGAACAGTACCCCTAAAGTTTTCAATGAGTTTTTGATATTCCCCTATATTCTTATTAATTACAACGGTTCCATCTGGGTGGATATTCATGATGAACTGTTCAAAAGAACGGTAGATGGCTTCCAGGTCTTTGAAGTAGTCCAAATGATCTGCTTCGATGTTTAAAATAGCAGCAGTTCTTGGATGAAACTTTAAAAAGGCATCCTTATATTCACATGCTTCTGCAATAAAGTAGGGGCTTTTTCCAATACGTGTATTGGACTGAATGCTCTTTAAGATCCCGCCGTTTGAGATCGTTGGATCTAACCCTGCCTCCAAAAAAATTTCGGAGATCATAGAGGTAGTGGTGGTTTTACCATGTGTGCCCGACACGGTGATGGAAGAAGGATACTTTTTCATGAGCTCTCCGAGAAGGGTGGCCCTTTCAATACAAAGGATACCGAGTTTTCTTGCTTTTTCAAGTTCCACATTGGTCTCTGCAATAGAAGAAGTGAAAACAACCAGATCGATCCCTTCGTAAATATTTTTCTCATCATGGCCTATGGATACAGAAATGTCCTGTTTTAATAAATCGGGTACACAATCGTTTTCTACATTATTCGACCCGGTTATTACATGTCCCTCACTTTTCAAAATCTTTGCCAGGCTACTCATACTAATGCCACCAATGCCAATAAAGAAGATGGTTTTATATTTCTCTAATTCCATATTTTTTTCTCCAATCTTTTTATATTTTAATATTTATTTAAAAAATGTCAACTTTATATTGAATTAAAAAAAAACCGTGGTATATTATATCTATATAGGAATAGTAGCAAAATAGTGGAAATATAAAGAGGGGGGAAGATGTATAAAAAGGAAATTATCGGGATGTTGCTTGCAGGAGGGCAGGGATCTAGACTTGGCATACTGTCCAAGAACACGGCCAAACCCGCTATACCTTTTGCTGGAAAGTATAGAATTATTGATTTTACCCTCAGTAACTGTATTAATTCAGGCCTTGATACTGTAGGCGTTTTAACACAGTACCAACCTCTTAAGCTGAACCAACACATTGGAATCGGTATCTCCTGGGACCTTGATAGGAGGATCGGAGGAGTGACTGTTTTACCTCCCCATATTAAACAAGATAAGGGAGCATGGTATTCGGGAACGGCTGATGCGGTGTATCAAAATATTAACTATATAGAAGAATATGATCCCGAATATGTTTTGATCCTGTCAGGGGATCATATTTATAAAATGGACTATTCAAAAATGTTGGAATATCATAAGGAAACGTGCGCAGATGTAACCATTGGCGTTCTAGAAGTGACACTTGAAGAGGCCTCTAGGTTTGGAATCATGAATACAGATAATAATGATCAGATTATCGAATTTGAAGAAAAACCGGTTGATCCCAAAAGCAACCTTGCATCTATGGGAATTTATATCTTCAACTGGTCGGTGCTAAGAAAAGCGCTCCTAGAGGGACATGAAAAACATGACTGCAATGACTTTGGAAAGCATATTATTCCAGAGCTTTTAGCAGAAGGTAAAAAATTGATGGCTCACCGTTTCAAAGGATACTGGAGAGATGTCGGAAACATCGAATCACTCTGGAAAGCAAATATGGAGATGATTGAGATCATCCCCGAGTTTAATTTGTACGAAGAACACTGGCAAATTTATACGAACGACGGAGAGCAAATGCCACTTTATTTAAACCATACGCCGGATATTGATACCTCTATTATAGCGGGTGGTTCGGAAATCAGAGGAAAGATTATCAACTCGGTTCTTGGACATAATGTACGAGTGGAAAAAGGTGCAGTTGTAAAAGACTCGATTATTATGAGTAACGTTACGATTAATGCGGGCTCCTATATCGATAAAGCCATTATTTGTGAAGAGGCTGTCATTGGACGCGATGTAAAGATTGGCGTGGGAGCCAACGTGATCAATGAAGAATTGCCAAATATTTATTATTCTGGTATCTCAGTTGTTGCGGATAAGGCAGTGGTTCCAGATAGTGTGACCATCGGAAAAAACTGCGTTATTTCTGGTGTGAGTGAGAAGACAGATTATACAAAGAATGAACTTGCAAGTGGCAAGACCATAGTAAAGGGCGAGGTGACAGAATGAAATTAGTGGGGATTATTTTAGACGAGAGCAAAGTTGAGAGACTGGGCAAATTGTCACAAGAACGGGCGATATCTTCTATACCAGTGGCCAGCTGCTATCGGGCAATTGATTTTAGTATTAGCAACATGACCAATTCGGATGTTAAGAAGATCGCTGTGATCACGCAATATAGTTCCAGTTCATTAATCCATCACTTGTCCACGCCAAAAGTTTGGAACCTTGGCGAAAAGCAAGGGGGACTATATGTATACACGCCGACAATGATTAAGGATAATCTATATTGGCATAGGGGTACCATCGATTCAATGTATCAGAACATTGTTTTCCTAAAGAAGGCCCAAGAGCCTTATGTTGTTATCAGTGCAGGAAATCTTATTTATAAGTTGGATTATAGAAAGATGTTGGATTATCATATTGAAAAGAATTCCGACCTCACAATTCTTTCAAAAAGCTTACCAAAAGAAGAGCTAAAGCATCTTGGCGTAATGAAACTGGACAAAGAAAACAAACTCTTGGAATTTGAAGAAAAACCGCTGGATCCTCAAACAAATAACGGATCACTTGGGGTATATATTATGAAAAGAACGCTTTTGATTAAGTTGCTGGAAGAAGTCATTGCAGAAGGCCGATATGATTTTGTCACAGATATTATTTCACGATATAGAAAACAGTTAAATATCTATGCATACGACTTTAATGGATATTGGTCCAATATCGGAACACTCAAAAAATACTTTGACACCAATATGGATTTTCTAAAACAAGAGGTGAGAAAAGAACTTTTGTTCACACCACCTTATATATCTACTAGAATTAAAGATGATCCGCCAGCCAAGTTTAATAAGGGCGCGAGAATGATTAATTCTCTTGCGGGAGGCGGAAATATTATTAATGGCACAGTGATCGATTCCGTTTTGTTTAATAAGGTCTATACCGGAAACGATTCTGTGGTAGAGAATTCAATCGTTATGAACGATACTTATATTGGAAATAATTGCAAAATTAAGTATGCCATCATTGATAAAAGCGTTGTGATATCGGATGGAAAGAACGTGATCGGCACACCAAACGACTTTTATGTTGTGCCAAAAGGAACCATTATTTAAAGTAAATGAGAAAACTATGAAATAAGTCATAGTTTTTTTTGTATGTCATATATATAAATAAAAAAGGACAGGTATGTTTTTAAAAGAATGGTTGAATAACATTGTTTATATTTCTATATTTTCTGTGTTTATTGAAATTATTGTAGTGGGAGATGCAACCAAGAAGCTGATCCGACTCACCACAGGGTTTATTATTATTTTGGTCATGATCTCACCTGTTACAAAGTGGATTTTTAGAGATCTGGACCTTGGGAGCAGAATAGTAGAGCAGGCGGAGCAGATGGATCAGTTGACGGATAAAAACAGACAAAATTTAAAATCCCAATTTGATTCTCTTGTTGCTGAGCAAAGCAGAGAGATGATTAAGGAGAAAATGGCACTAGAGCTTCAAAGCAGATTGGAGGATCTTGAGGTTATGGATCTTAAAATTAGCTTGGATTATGAAGGGAAGGTCACCGAGTGCAATGTCATTCTATCTCCCAAAGAAAATGATTCAAATAGGCATATTTCGGAAATTAGACAAATAGATATAAGAGTAGACGAGAGTGCGGAAAATAGCAGAGTGGATAAAGAACTGGAAAGTCAGATTAAAAGCGCTCTGCAAAGTTATTTTACAAAAGATGTCAAGCTAACAATTTACATAGGATGAGGTGATTAGAGTTGGTTATAAACTTTAACAAATATGTTCAAATTTTCAAGGAAATGCTCAATAAGTATATGAAAGGAGGAAAATTAGATTTTAATAAAATATTAATACTGGTTGTCATTGCGATCATGCTGATCGGGATAGGAAATCACTTTACGAAAGAAAAAAAGCAGGAGAATACAAGGATCTCTGCGGATTCAACTGAAATGACAGAGACCTTTAAAAGGGTTAGCACAGACGAAGATTATGTACTGAAACTTGAGAATCGAATAGAAGATTTTATTAGAAATTTTGTGGGAGTGGAAGATGCAAAAGTAATGTTGTCACTCGAAAACGGGAAAGAGTATATATTGGCTAAAGAGGAAAAAAGGAATGTAAATTCAACAACGGAAAAGGACATAAAAGGTGGAGAAAGGATCTTAAGCGTAGAGGATATATCGGATAAAATATTTATCCAGAATGGGAATGTACCTTTTATCATAAAAGAAAAAGAACCAACGGTATGCGGGATTGTCATTTTGATAGCGGGCAAGTTAGACATTAGTTTAATTGCAAATGTGAAAGAGGCAATGAAAGCATATTTGAATATACCAATTAATAAAGTTCAAGTCTATCAAATGGAGGGGAAAAAATGATTGTAATAAAAAGAAATCAGATATTAATTGTTACACTAGTGATTATGATTGCGATAGCAGGATATTTAAACTATTCGGATAAGCAGATTGCACAAGAAAAATTGGTTGAGAATGATGACAACGGCATGTACATAGAAGTAGTGAACCAAGAACATAATGAAAATAGTGAGATTGGCATGGCTACATTTGTGAGCTCAAATATGGCGGAAGAATTAGAGGACCCATTCTTTATCCAAGCGAAGATTAATAGGGAACAGGCTAGAAGTGAGAGAAAAGAGTGGCTAATGGATCTTATTAATACTGCTGCCATTGATCAAACCAATAAAAACAATGCAATGGCAGAAATCATTAGTATTCAAAACAGAGTTGAAAAAGAGGGCGCCA